>NZ_SNUI01000010.1:0-71403 GCF_012027375.1 Thermococcus sp. LS2
TTTGCTGATTGTTTTTGTTTTGAATTCTGTTTTTTCGTGTAGTACTATTATCAGGTGGATTTTATCCTGATCAAGTTTCATGTTCTTGTGCTTAATATGTCTTGCGAAATAATTTTGGGATACAACAAGATTGGGTGAGCATCAAAAAACTTATAAGTAAAGTTCTACAAAAATGGTGCGATGTCCATGAGGGGGGATTTATTTATCCTCGGCTTTGCATTTTGCCCATGATAACTTGGGCTGTTCTGTTAGCTTAGTCTATTCTACAAACTTTAGGAGGTTTTTAACATGATAAGGGAACCAGAATTTAGAGAATACAATGCCCAGCTATTGGAAGAAAAGATGGAAAAGTTTTGGGCTGAAAACAACATATACGAAAAGGTGAAGCAGAGCAGAGCCAATGGGCCAAAGTACTACTTTTTGGATGGACCACCATATGTTAGCGGTGCAATACACCTTGGTACAGCTTGGAACAAGATAATCAAGGACATGATAATAAGATTTAGAACCATGCAAGGTTACAACGTAAGGAGACAGCCGGGTTTTGACATGCATGGTCTTCCAATTGAGGTTAAAGTAGAGCAAGCTTTAGGACTGAAGATAAAGAAAGATATAGAAGAGAAAATTGGCGTTGATAACTTCATAAAGAAGTGTAGAGAATTTGCACTCAAAAACCTCAAGATAATGACCGAGCAGTTTAAGATGCTCGGCGTTTGGATGGACTGGGACAATCCATATATGACAATAAAGAACGAATACATCGAATCAGCTTGGTTTACCCTTAAGAGAGCTTGGGAGAAGGGCTTACTTGAGAAAGACATGAGAGTTCTTCACTGGTGTCCAAGGTGTGAGACAGCTTTGGCAGAGCATGAAGTCAGAGGCGAGTATAAGATAAGGGAAGACCCAAGCATATACGTTAAGTTCCCGCTTGAAGACAAAGAAAATGAGTATCTCCTAATCTGGACGACTACACCATGGACTCTGCCAGCCAACCTGGCCGTAGTGGCTCACCCAGAGTATGATTACGTTAAAGTTAAGGTCGAGCTTGACGGAAAAGAGGAGTACTGGTATCTAGCAAAGGCACTTGTGGATAAAGTTCTTGAGGAGATAGGAGTTAAAGGAAAGATTGTTGAGGAGTTCAAAGGAAAAGACCTTGAAGGACTCAGATACTTCCACATATTCCTTGAGGAGTATCCAAGGCAAAAAGAGTTTAGAGAGAAACATGAATGGGCTCACCGCGTAATTCTTGGCGATTTTGTAACACTCGAAGAAGGTACTGGATTAGTTCACACAGCTCCTGGACACGGTGAGGAGGACTTTGAGGTTGGAAGAAAGTATGGACTGCCAGTGTATTCCCCTCTTGATGATGAGGGAAGATATGTAGAAGGCAAGTGGAAAGGCGTTTACGTCAAGGATGCAGACCCAGAGATAATAGAGTATCTCAAAGAGAAAGGTCTTCTCGTGAAAGCTGGAACTATAGAGCACAAGTATCCGCACTGCTGGAGATGTAAGACTCCTCTCATATTCAGAGCAACAGAGCAGTGGTTCCTCAAGGTCAGTAAAGTAAAAGACCAGATAATCAAAGAAAATGATGAGAAAGTCACGTGGTATCCGGATTGGGTCAAGATAAGGTTTGACAACGGCGTCAGAGACAGTGGGGACTGGGTCATCAGCAGACAGAGATACTGGGGAATACCCTTACCAATATGGCAGAGCGAGGACGGTGAGATATACATTGTGGGCAGCTTTAGAGAGTTAGTTGAGCTTTCCGTTGCTATTGAAGTGAACGGCGAAAGGATTGAGCTTCCAGAGAGCTATGAAGAAAAGATCAAAGTCATAGAAGAGAAGCTCGGTCCAGAAGACTTGCACAGACCTTACGTTGATGCCTTCATAATAAAGGTGAACGGCAAAGAAATGAGGCGTGTAAAAGACGTCCTTGACGTGTGGTTTGACAGCGGAATAGCATCATGGGCTTCTCTCGGTTATCCGAGGAAGAAAGAGCTGTTTGAGAAGCTCTGGCCTGCTGACTTCATAGTTGAGGGTGAAGACCAGGTTACAAAGTGGTTCTACTCCCAGCAAGCTGCAAGCGTCATAGCATTCGACACAGTTCCCTACAGAAAAGTTGCAATGCACGGCTATGTTTTAGACGAGAAGGGCGACAAGATGAGCAAGAGCCTTGGAAACATCATAAGGCCAGAGGAAGTTGTGCAGAAAGAGGGAAGAGATGCTTTCCGCTTTTACATGCTCTGGGCAACGACTCCTTGGGAGAACTTGAGATTCAGCTGGAAGGGATTAGCTCAAGTCAAGAGGATGCTTAACATACTTTGGAACGTCTACATACTTGCAGCAACTTACATGAGCCTTGACAAGTTTGAACCAGAGAAGGTTAACCCAGAAGAGCTGCCTTTCAGGGAAGAGGACAAGTGGATTCTAAGCAGGGTGAACAGCTTAGTTGAAACTGTTACAAACGGAATAGAGACATTCTATCTTACAAGAGCGACAAGAGGAATCTATGACTTCGTCGTTGAGGACTTAAGCAGATGGTATGTGAGATTGATAAGAAAGAGGCTCTGGGTTGAGGGAGACGATCCAGATAAATTGGCTGCATACTGGACTCTCTGGAAGGTCTTTGATGTGCTGTTAAGACTTATGGCACCGTTTACACCATACATAGCCGAGGCAATCTACCAGAATATGGTTGGCAGAAAGGAGAGCGTTCACCTAGAGGACTGGCCTGTCAAAGAATTCACGGATGAAGAGCTTGAGACGGAGATGGCAATAGTTAGAAAGATAGTTGAGGCGGGAGCGGCAGCGAGGCAAAAAGCAAAGATAAAGCTCAGATACCCAGTCAGGCAGATACTCATAGAGACAGAGGATGAGCTTACAAAGAAAGCTGTGGAAAGATTGAACAGAATTTTGAGAGACCAGCTCAACGCTAAGGAAGTCAAAGTCGCAAAGGTAGAAAGAGAAATAAAAGTCAAGCCAAACTTCGCAAAGCTCGGTCCGCACTTCAAGGGAGATGCAAAGCTCATAGCCAAGTGGATTGACGAGCAGAACGACAGAGAGCTTTATGAGAAGCTCATGAAGGGCAAGCTCAAGGTTGAAATTGAAGGCAAAGAATTTACTCTCGAAAGAGACCACATAGTTGTTGAAGAGCATTTGCCAGACTTTCTCGTTGGTGAAGAGTTCGATTACGGAAAGGTCTTCGTTGACAAGACGCTTACAAGAGAGCTCATGATGGAAGGGCTTGCAAGAGAATTCGTTAGAAGAATACAAGAGATGAGAAAGAGGCTTGACTTAGACGTCAACGACAGAATAAAGGTTTACATTGAAACCACAGAAGAGAACAAAGAGCTGCTTAAAGACATGCTTGACTACATAAAGAGGGAAACGAGAGCAGTTGAAGTGTTCTTCGAGGAGCCAAAAGGCTACGTCGTTGATTGGGAGGACGTGAGTGCAAAGATTGGAATTGAGAAGGTTGAGTGAGCTTTTGTTTTCTGATTTTCTTCAATTTCTCTTTCCGTTATCATCGTATAGGACATTTACGGATTCTGAGGAATGAGTTCTAGTTTGAGTCCATATTTCCTGAAAACCTCAAAGTCATTATCACAGGTGAAGAGTATCTTATCATGTGCTATTGCACTTGCCGCTATTAGAAGGTCTTTTGCTGGTGGCAATTTGCCCTTACGCTTCAGATCGCGGTAGATTTTTCCGGCTATTTTAGCACTTTCTTCTTCAAACTCCAACTTTGGGAGCTTTTCTAGCATTAGTTCTTCCCTCTCCTTCAACGTTCCGCAGTGAAGTTCAAAGAGCGTTATCGTCGATACTCCATAGATAAGTCCCTTCTTGACTAAAGCATTAAGAACCTTTTTGTTTCCGCGGAAAATTTCTATTATCACGCTTGTATCAAGGAGTCCATCCATTCTTCTGCCTCCTTTAATTCATGTTTCAACTCATCGATTTCCTCTTCACTCCTTGTGCCGAAACCTATCATGAGAACATCAATATTCCCTCTCTTCTTTATTAGCTCCCTTAAGAGCTCTGAGAAGCTTTTCTTGCCCTTCATCCTCACGAGTTCCCAATACACGTCGTCTGCTATGGTTATCGTCTTGCCCATCTTATCACCCTATCATGCATGTATGCATGAAGATAAATAAACGTTTCGAAACCCTCACAACTACCCAGTTATTTACAGTAGCAACTTTGTATAGCAACGCTAATTTATTGGCGTCCTCTCAACCTCAATCCTATCCCATGTTGGATACTCCTCCACGATATAAAACCCAACATCCCCCTCTATTGCATCAGCCAATTCAAGGGCAACTTCAATCGGCATTTCAATCCTTCTCTTTTTCCTGTTTAAGTAAAGCCACTCCTCTGGAATTTCAGCATCTTCAACTAAAAGGTTGTAGAGTTCATCCAAATCTTCATATTCCGCTATTGCAAACTTCAGCGTTCCATCCTCAGTTATTTCCATGTAAGGCTTTGCAACATTTTTCGCCATTCTCCTCAATCTATTTTTCAGTTGCACTGCATCTTTCAGCTTTGCAGTGCAGAGATGATAGCTAAGTGAGGTATTCTCTTCTCCCCATTTGAGGATTTCAAGTCCAAGCTCTAGGCTTCCTTTAATTGCTGAACTCTCATCACTTATTGGCTGATACCCTCTGCTGATGAGTGCTTTCAGATTTGTCTCGCTGAACTCAAGCTCATTTATGTTTAGAAATTTGGCTCCAAGCTTGTCTAAAAGTTCGGCAAACCACTTTATCCTTTCCCCTTGTCTTGGAACAGCCGGAACTTCTCCGCCAACGTCCCAATCAAAATCAAAAGCGTTCTTTATGTTCTCAATTTCAACTTTGAAAAGCTTCGAGTTCGGATTGAACAAATCTGGGTGAAAGCGAATCTCATCTAAGCCAGCATCGTAAAGCTTCTCTAAATTTTCCTTTGTTGCTAAAGCCCCAGTAGTGTAGAGATGGATGTGGAACTTTTCGCCAAAATTCTCCTTCAAAACTTTGATGTATTCTACTGTTCTATCTAGCCTCGCCAAAGGATCTCCACCTGTAACTCCAGCTCCTAAAGCTTCTTGGATTTTGGCTTCTTCAATTATGTCCTCAATTTTCTTTACTGGCCTCTCATTAGCATAAACAACGTCTTTTCTACGCCAAGGACTCAGGGGACAGTAGAAGCAATCTCTTGGACATACACCCGTGGTAAAAAGCACTAACTTGGCTCCTTTAACACAGAGCTTGCATCCTTCGGGCAACTCACCAACGACATATGAGTAATACCTGCTCTCTCTCATTTTATCACCTTATGCAACATCAACTTGCTCATAGTGGGGTAGATCTTTCTTGTGCCTTATGAGCATTTCGTAGAAAAACTCCTTCATATCAGGGCTCATGTTGTCATCCATCAGCAAATCAGCTTTTCCTTTGTATCCACTCTTCTCTGCCTCTTGTATCAAATTGTTTATAACAGGTATAAGTTGCTGAATTAAGGTCCTTACAAGCTCTGGATATGCATCTTCATCAATTTCCTCATCGCTCTCAAGACCGAGGTAAATTATGTATCCTTTCATCTGTAAAGCTAAGACAAATTCAGTCTCCGTTATCTCAACAAATGAGAAGTTGTAGCTCTTTGAGTCAGTTCTTGCAATCATAACTCCCTTAATTGAAAGCGTAACAACCTCATCGTCAATTTCAAAGATTAGATCTTTAGCTAAGTCTCTCTGGACTATCGCATAGAGGTTTATCATTCCACCACCTCCACTATATCACCCTCTCCCGGTGGCAGAATTGCCATCAAATCTTCTTCAGCAACTTTATATCCCCATCTCTCGAGGATTTTCTTAATCTTCTTCACAAGCTCGCTCTTCTTCAAGTCACCGGGTCTTATTACGATGTATCTTTTTGTGTGGGCTTTAACAGCATCAACTGGGCCACACATTACCAAATCTTCTCCCTCGTAGTTTATTACCCCAACTGCCAGCTTGAGAGGAATTCCATGATACCAGTTTCTCTTTCCATAAATCATAAATGCACCTTTTCCAAGATATTCTCCGCTTGGAGCTTTTTTAGTAACTTGATTTGGATATGCCCAGTAGGCATCTGCTGAGTAAACGCCTTCGCTCCATGCTTTTGACATTGAAACAGCAAACTGACATGCTTCAAATATAGTCTTTTCACTCGCTTTCTGTCCGTCTTTGATTACAACGTGAGGTGCTCCGTGAACATCAGCGTGACAATACAAGTCATTTTCGTCCATGTGCTTTTTAACTACCATTTCATTGGTCGTTGCATCTTTTCCTCCTATAACGAGAAATCCTTCGCTGCTTATGAACCATCTGAACTTCTCAAACCACTTCTTCTTTCTCTTTTCCAGCTTTTTGACTTTGAGTTCCTTTTTCATCTCTTCCTCAATCAGCTTTTCAATTTCTTGAAGTTTCTTCTTGGTGTCTTCATAAGCCTTCTTTGCTCCTTCTAGCTTGTGCTTGGCTTTTTTAGCTTTCTCATAATAAATCTCGGCATTTTCACCAATGCTTTTGTTGAGATACAGCCTAATTTTCTTGCCATCAATCTCAATTGTGATAGCCTTCTCCTTGGGGTCTATTGATTTAACCATTAGAGCTATCTTATTTCCAGCTTTCTTACCTTCCTCTATGCGTTTTTTGAATTCTTCCCAGCCGAGTTTTTCAACCGCTTTTGAAAACTCTCTCAAAAGATTATCAATGAAGGTGAAATTCGCATATATTAAATCGCCAAGCTCTTGGTTTTTCTTCATCTCAGCTTCAAAGCCTTTCATTTGCTCTTCTTGCCTTCTAAGCGTTGCCAATATTTGCCTCTTTTTCTCTTCTAAACGCTTAGTTCTCTCAATTTTTGCTTTTTCTACAGTTATCTTTCCAAAGTACTCATCTAGGGCTTCGCTGAATGTTTCAAAGTATTTTTTCTCATAATTTTCATACCATTTGAGCTCAATTGGGACTACATCAATCATTGTTCCATCTTTATATATGATGTTTGGCTTCTTTGGAGCGTTGAATACCTCTTTCATCTTTTCAAAAATCAGCTTAAGCTCCTCTTCGCTCAACTCGTTTGCTTTCTTTTTCTTGTCAATTTCAGCTCTCAGAAGAATTTCTTCTGCGTAGAGACCTCCCATGTTCAGCTTTCTTGCAAGTGCCCTTACAATCTCAACGTCTTCGCTTTTAATTAATTCAAGGAATCTCTCCCAGCTCACTTCTATAGGACTTTCCCTTGCTGGGGGGAGTTTATACTCATGCTTTGGCTTTATTGCTCTATCCTTAAATTCTTCATACCTCAAAGCGCCAATGATAATGTTGTTTTCATCAACCAGAACTATGTTTCCTCTCCTAAAGAGCTCGGCTATGAGAGTATAGTTACCAATCCTAATCTTTACAATTCTGTCAAAGTCATGCTGCTCAATTTCATCAAAAAAGCCGCCGCTTAAGTGTTTGCGGAGAAGCATCGTGAACGATGAAGGCATCTTTGGAGCTTCTTTTATGTAGCTCGTCAAGTGAATTCTTTTGCCAGCCTCAATGATTAAATCTTTTCTTCCCTCGCCTGCTTTGTGGAGCTTAATCCTAATCTCGCTTCCATCATGATAAATCTTGTCAATTCTCGCGCCTTTAAGAGACTTAAGCTCTTCAACTATGTATTTGATGTCAACGCTGCTCATTTCTTCTTTCATTAGTCTCACCTAAGGATGCTTGTCATGATTAGTTTTTAAACTATATCTCTGTTTCAGAGTCTATTTAATAGAGTTGTTATACTACAAGTATTAAAAATCGAAAAGTTTAAGCACTCTATGAGAAATTCACATCTAAAGTGGTGAAAATGAGGAAAAAGCCTCTCATTTTTTGCTTCTTTATGCTCCTCTTTACCCACTTAGCTTATTCTTTGGCCATTAACAACGCTCTAATCGGAAATCCAACAATTTTTAATATTACAAATTCATCAACTCAACTTTTAGCAGTTTATTTCCCTTCAGAAGATATATTTGAGCTGTTGAACTTGACATCATTTCCATGCAAAATCGATGTTTGCTCTAACTTCACCATGATTCCCCTTCACTGCTCTTCTCAAGGATGTCTCTTTTATGGATGTGAAGGCTGCAATAGGCCCTTGCCTGGTAGGGTATATGATCACTATGGCTACCTTTATCCTAATGGAGAATTTAGGGAATTGCTCAGCTTTCGGAATGATGGAGCAGTAAGCATTTTCTGGAACCAGGATTACTACCTTATACTCCATCCCTTCTACTGCTTCTCTATGTGGTGCAATTTGGAGCATTTTGATTCCCTTCTCTGGCTGTCCACTATTGAGGATGGACGAGTAAAGGTGGAAAAGTATGGGTATTTAACGGGAGATTTCAAAAATGCATCTTCACCTCTGTTGGCTCAAAAAGGCTATCTGTATTTTGTTCGCGATCTTAAGAATGGTGCCTTAGCGATTTTTAATCAAAACTTTACCGAAGCTGTAATTCTCATAGATGCGGTTCCAGTGCTAAAAATAACGTCGCGGTCCCCTCTTAGTAATTCCCAGTTAATTTATGACTCTGAAAGGCTTTATCTGCTCTACAACAAAACCCTTTATATGGTAAAACCTTCGAAAGGCGATTATCACTTTCCAGAAGATTTCAGAAAGGTTGCAAGTTTTTCGGACAACTTTATCTCCATAGGAGCATATAAGGGAAGGCTCTTTTTAGTTAGCAACAATGGAACATACCTCTATGATGCAAAAAATGCAAGCCTTAGTATTGTTGTGAGTTCCAAAGCCCAAATGTCTGGGTTTCACAATGGTGAAGCTTTGCTTTTTGCTAATAGCACGCTCTATGATGTCTCAGACAACATTGTTCGAGTGGGGAAAATAAATCTCAAAACCTTCAATGCATCTGAATTTCACAAGCTCTTTTACATAACACTTGACTGCCGTAAGGAGCACTTTGAGGAGGGTACTAATGTTTTCTGGAGTTCTAAGGGTTGGTTGATTTACAATGGTTCTTCCCTTTACTTCTTTAATGGAACTCTTAAGAAGGTCTTGGATAATGTTTCGTGGATAAGATGGATTGGTTGGGATGGAAAGGAATTCATCTTGGCAGGCAATAGCACCATCTTAAAATTTGATGGACAAAGAATTGAAAACCTAACTCCAAAGCTTAAGGAATTTCTGGGAACTACTTCCCCACCTTCAAGTCCAACGCAAGTTTTTAACTTCAGCGAGGGTACTATTTTAATTCTGATAGTTCTATTATTCCTGTTATTCCTGATGGGGATTTATCTCGTCAGTAGAAAGAGGAAATGGTAGAGCATATGAGAATTATTTCACCATCATGAACCATTTTTGAGCTATAAAAGGTATTTCCATTCCGAAATTGTTAAATACTCAAAAATAATTAATGATCAATGGAATTTAAGCTTGGAGGTGTATTTTATGGTGAAGGGATATTTTACGTTTGTATTGCACACTCACATTCCTTATGTGAGAAAACACGGCAAATGGCCGTTTGGCGAGGAGTGGATATTTGAAGCAATAGCAGAGAGTTATATCCCTCTTTTAATGGAATTTGAGCGCTTAAAAAAGAAAGGCGTTAAGTTTCAGCTGGTCATTGGGATAACCCCGATTTTAGCGGAGCAGCTTGCAGATGAATATGTGAAAGCTGAGTTTGAGAAATATATGGAGAGAAAGCTCAACGCTATGCGTGAGGATTTGAAGAAGTTTGAAGACGCTAAGTTGAAGAAAGCTGTTGAATACACGCTCAATTATTTTGAAGAAGTCTTTGAGTATTGGAAGAGCATCAATGGTGACATAATCGGGAAATTCGAGCAGTTCCAAGATGAAGGATACATTGAAATCATAACTTCTGCAGCAACTCATGGTTATCTGCCTCTCTTGGGAAGAGACGAGGCGATTGAAGGACAGCTCATAAATGGGATATTAACTTATGAGAAGCACTTTGGAAGAAAGCCAAATGGCATATGGCTCCCAGAATGTGCCTATCGTCCAGAAGGCTTTTGGCAGAGTCCAAGCAGTGGGGAAATTTTGTGGAGAAAAGGCTTGGAGAAGTTCTTAGAGAAGTACAACCTTAAGTTCTTCTTTGTTGAGAGTCATCTCATTGATGAAGGGCCTGCAAGCTTTGGTTATGGAAAAATCCTTCCAGCCAAGACTCCGAAATTAACGTTGAGACCATATTTCATAAAAGGCACAAACATAGCGGTCTTTGCAAGGAACAGAGAGACTGGACTACAAGTTTGGAGTGCTGATTTTGGATATCCCGGCGATTTTTGGTATAGAGAGTTCCACAAGAAAGCTGAGAAGAGCGGGGGCCAATACTGGCGCGTTACTGGAAAGCACATTGATTTAGGTGATAAAGAGCCCTATGTTCCAGAAAAAGCTTTGGAAAGAGTTGAGGATCATGCAAAGCACTTTGTTGGTTTAGTGAAGAGATTACTTGAGAATTATGAGAAAGAGACGGGAGAGAAGGGCATAATAGTTGCTCCTTATGACACTGAGCTCTTTGGTCATTGGTGGTTTGAAGGTGTCAAGTGGCTTGGTCGTGTATTAGAGTTAATGAGTGAGGAGGGAATAGAGACAACTACGATTTCAAGATTCCTTGAAAGTTATAAAGGAGAGAGGTATGAGATAGAACTCCCAGAGGGTTCATGGGGGATGTATGGGACTCATTATACATGGTGGAATCCTGAAGTTGAATGGATGTGGGGGCATATACACAAAGCTGAGGACAGAATGGTCGCTTTAGTGAGCAAATACCTCCATGAAGATGAGTTCGGTAATAGGATTTTAGAGCAGCTTGGAAGGGAGCTTTTGCTGATTGAGAGCAGTGATTGGCCGTTTTTAATTACAACAGGTCAAGCTAAAGAGTATGGAAAGAGAAGACTTCTCGAGCATGTAAATGCTTTCCACCGCTTGGCAAATGCCTTGGAGGAGTACTTTAAGAATGGTGAATTCAAGGGGATGAAATTCCTAGAGGAGATTGAGGAGAAAGACAATCCGTTCCACCCGATAAACATTGAGGTCTACGTCAGCGAAGAACCTCCAACTGTTCCCGAGCGTGTAGAACCCCCAGAGGTTCCAGAAGAAAAAGAAAGTTCTAAGTGAGGAAAAAATTAGAGTTTATGCATACACAGTAGTCCAGAGGGCTTATGAAAGAGGAAAGATGAAGCACTTAAGAGATCGCCTAAACCAAAATAAAGAGGGGAGAAAAGCCCAAAGCGAGCTTTTGAAAATAAAAGAGATTAGCCCGAGGATCCTTAAAAAGCCCGAAAAGTTGGAATAAAGACGGTTGAAGACTTGAAGAGCACTGATTTAGAGGAAGTTACAAGAAGAACAAGAATCTCAGTAAAGAGATTGAAGAAGTTCGTAGCTCAGATTGAAAGCTGAGCTTTTTATGCTTTTGCTTTTTGCAATGTTTTACCTTTCTATAAATCAATGAAAACTTTTATTTTCTTCTAAGTCAAAAGTGTTTTGGTGATACTTGTGAGAAAAGTTGAAGCTATCATTAGGGAAGAAGATTTTGAGAAAGTTAAAAGTGCTCTTAAGCAGCTTGGCATTATCCCCTTAACTGTGTATCCCGTTAAGGGCAGAGGTGTTCAAGGAGGAGTTCCTCCCTATGATTTGTTGCCAAAACTCAAGATTGAGATTGTAGTTAAAGATGAAGATGTCGAGAAAGTTGTTGATGCTATAGTGAGGAATGCAAGAAGAGGAATCCCTGGGGATGGAAAGATATTCATTCTGCCAGTTTACGATGCTATAAGGGTAAGGACTGGAGAAAAAGGAAATAATGCTTTGTACTAAAGGAATGCATGTCTGTGCTTGTAAAGACCATAGGCTGCATAGCTCAGCAGAGTAACTTCAATTATCCCCATTACAAGCAGAAATATTATTGCAAACTGAGCAAAGCTTACACTTTTTCCCATTTGCTCAGCTATTCTTACAAGCTCTCCTGGGGTTGTTAGCGCCCAGATGCTGTATCTAATTGTTAAAGCTCCCATTACAAGAGGAATTGGGATAACTGCATATGCTAGCATTAGTCCAAGGCTTCCTCTCTTTTTCATGCTGAACAGTGAGAGCAAAGCAGGTATAACCAATATCAGCGCGGTTATTGCATATGCCGGTCCAAAAATACCGGAGATTATGAAAAACGGAATCATCCCATAGAGATATGCCTTGTAAACTTTGCTCAGCTCTTTTATCTTTCCGGAGAAGTCGTAGGGGGCAGCTTTTGAGTATCTATTTATTCTCTCAACATCTCTGATGTATTCTTTCTCTCCAAGTCTCTCTATTCTCTTATCGTATGTGTTGTTCTTCAGCTCGACAGCCTTTTTACGGAAGAACTCAGCAAGTTCTACATTGTCAATGACGACATCACTAGAAAGCTCTTCAAAATTTCTTGCAGCTTCATCCAGCAATCTCAAAACTTTCTGCTTATTTTTTTCTGAAAGTGCTTTTAGGTTTAACACCCTTTCCTTTGTCTGTCTGAGAACCTCTGCAGTCTCCTTAAGAATTCCTGGGCTCTTCACAAAATACACCTCCTAAAGTTAAAAAGGAAAAGAAGAGGCTTTAAGCCTTTTGCTGCTGCTCAGCCTTGAGGAGCTTGGTAATGCTCCAGTACATCATGAAAAATATTGAACCCCATGCAAAGAGCAGGAAAGCCAACGCACTGGCTTTCATTTTCCACCACCTCACATCTTGATGATGACTTCGTTCTTCTCAAGCTCCTCTCCGTACTTCTTCTTGATTGCTAAGTATGCTTCGATGGCACCTATGACAAGGATTATGAGGATCACTATTCTTGCTCTGGTGATGAGGCTGATTATCTCTGGAGTGTAGTCATAGCCGAGTACTTGGGTTACATAGTACTCTGAAACAGAGAAGGCTCCATTTCTGATGTAATCCAAAGTGTTTCCGCCAAGGAGGAACAGCATAAATATTGGGGCAATGTACATTATGATTGGCTTGAACCACTCTGGAACCTTGATGAATGCACCCTTGTGGAGCTCTTCCCAGAAGTTGTCTGGCTTGAAGAGCCATACACCTACAATGACGTCGAAGAATCCAAGCAACACTAGGAAGTATGAGCCGACCCACATGTCAAGCTCACTCAGGTAGACTAAGCTGCTGTCCAATGCAACTGGCAGTCCGAGGAGGAACAGGAATACAAACACTACCCATGTGCCGACTTTTCTGTCAATCTTGAGGTCTTCCTCAAGCATTGCGACTAGATAGTTGTACGTTGCGATAGCTGATGTGAATCCTGCAAACCAGAGTAAGAGGAACCACATTGCACCGAATATTCTTCCTCCGGGCATGTGCATGAAAACGTTTGGCAGTGCCATGTAAGCTAATCCAACACCACCCTTGATTGCTTGCTCAGGTCCTAAGTATGCGAATGCAATTGGAATAGCCAATGAACCACCGAGGATTACTTCAGCAAATTCGTTGAGTGAGACAGTTGCCAAACCGGAGAGAGCAACATCATCTTCTGGCCCAAGATAGCTGGCATAGTTGTGAATGATACCCATACCCAAACTCAATGTGAAGAATATCTGTCCCGCAGCGGCTAGACTTATCTTGAAGAAGTTTTGCTTTAATGCCGTGAAGTTGGGTGTCCAGATGTATTCTAAACCTTTGATTGAGCTCCACTCTGGCTTAACTGGTGAACCAAGTGTTAAAGCTCTGATAACCAGTAAGATAGCGAACACATACAATAGTGGCATCATTACCTTGACCCATCTCTCGATACCTTTGCTGACACCCTGCCCAACTGCTATGCCCAAGAGAACCATCGTTATGCCCCAGAAGAATATTACCGCTTTGGTGTTTGCCACATAGTTAAGGAAGAACTGAACTGTGTCCTTTCCAAAGTATGCCCCAGTTAGGCTGTAGTATGTGTAAGCCGCTGACCAACCGATAACTTGGTAGTAGTATGAGCTGAGCAGTGATGAAACTGAGAATGCTAACATACCACCGATGATACCGAAAATCAATGCGCTCTTTGGTTTCAGACTCTCTCTTGCCATCAAGTAGAACATTGGTCCCAATGTACCGTGTCCGTATTTTCCACCGTATCTTCCTGTTGTCCACTCGATCCACATGACTGGGATTCCAAGGAAGAAGAGCGCGAGGAAGTATGGTATCATGAATGCACCGCCACCGTTGCTGGCAAGCTGGTATGGGAATCTCCAGAAGTTACCGAGACCAATGGCGTTTCCTGCCATAGCTAAAATCAAACCAAGTTTGGTTGCCCACCTATCTCTTTGCTCCATAGTGCTTCACCCCAACCTTTGATATACCAAAACACTACAGCAATGCTCAAATATTTGCAATTACACTATACACTTGTACTCATTAATAAAGCTTTCTCTTTTTTGATTTCGGCAAAAGACGATTTACTTGAGCTTAAAAGTAAGTAAACAGCATTTTTGTCATTTTTTCAATACCATGAAGAAAAGTAAAAGATTTTTGGTCTTTCCGGTAATATTTCCAATTTGATATCCGTTCAACTACAACGTGCATAAAAACTTTTAACATTTACCCCATAATTTCATATCGCCCGATGATTGGAACGAGAGTGAGCTGAGCAGTGATGACCGACTTCTCTCTGAGGGTATCTATTTTGTTATTCTATTTTGTTATTATTTTTGTTGTTTGTCAAAAAATTTCATATATTTGAAATTTTAGAGCATTGATAATCTTTCATGTGCATTGATGTATGTAAAATCAGACCCTTGACAACTTCTTTAAGCCGAAAAGTTTTGGAACTTTTCCCGTTTTGTCTGAAATTTCCATACATAATCTTTTGTTTAGAAATAAGAGTTTTCCAAGCTTTTTCAGCGAAAGGTTTATATAGGTAATTGTCCAAAAATGTATCGCCAATCACCTAACTTGGAGGGATGAACATGGTTGAGCAAGACCCATTTGAAATTGCTGTTAAGCAGCTTGAAAGAGCTGCCCAATATATGGACATAAGTGAAGAGGCTTTGGAGTTTTTAAAGAGGCCTCAAAGAATTCTTGAGGTAACAATTCCCGTTGAGATGGACGATGGTTCTGTAAAAGTCTTCACTGGTTTTAGAGTTCAATACAACTGGGCTCGTGGTCCAACAAAGGGTGGAATTAGATGGCACCCCGAGGAGACTTTGAGCACTGTTAAGGCTCTCGCTGCTTGGATGACCTGGAAGACTGCTGTTATGGACCTCCCATACGGTGGAGGTAAGGGTGGTATAATCTGTAATCCAAAAGAGCTCTCTGATAGAGAGAAGGAAAGACTTGCAAGAGGTTATATAAGAGCTATTTATGACATTATCAGCCCATACACAGACATTCCAGCTCCAGACGTTTACACTAACCCACAAATCATGGCTTGGATGATGGACGAGTATGAGATGATTTCAAGAAGAAAGACCCCAGCCTTTGGTATCATTACAGGTAAGCCACCAAGCGTTGGTGGTATCATAGCAAGAATGGATGCAACAGCTAGAGGTGCTTCATTCACAGTCAGAGAGGCAGCCAAGGCTCTTGGATGGGACACCCTTAAGGGCAAGACCATCGCAATCCAAGGTTACGGTAACGCTGGTTACTACATGGCCAAGATCATGAGCGAAGAGTACGGAATGAAGGTTGTTGCCGTTAGCGACAGCAGAGGCGGTATCTACAACCCAGATGGACTCAACGCTGACGAAGTCCTTGAGTGGAAGAAGAAGACTGGTAGCGTTAAGGACTTCCCAGGAGCAACAAACATCACAAACGAAGAGCTCTTAGAGCTTGAAGTTGACGTCCTTGCACCAGCTGCTATTGAGGAGGTCATCACCAAGAAGAACGCTGACAACATCAAGGCTAAGATTATCGCTGAGCTTGCCAACGGTCCAACTACACCAGAGGCAGATGAGATACTCTTCGAGAAGGGCATCCTCGTAATCCCAGACTTCCTCTGTAACGCTGGTGGTGTTACAGTCAGCTACTTCGAGTGGGTGCAGAACATAACTGGCGACTACTGGACAGTTGAAGAGACAAGGGCAAAGCTCGACAAGAAGATGACCAAGGCATTCTGGGATGTCTACAACACCCACAAGGAGAAGAACATCAACATGAGAGACGCAGCTTACGTCGTTGCCGTCAGCAGAGTCTACCAGGCAATGCTCGACAGAGGATGGGTCAAGAAGTGATTTCCTTCCTCTTTTCTTATTGTTCTCTTCTACGAAAATTAGCTTTTGCTTTTCTGAGAGATTAATTGAAAAATCGAATAGAGAAATTAAGCTTTAGCCCAGTACTCCTTCTCCTCCACCATCGCGTTAATCATCTCATCCTCATCTTTAAACATCGTTCTCCTCGATGGATTCTGCATGCCATAGAACTCCATGAATGGACTTGGTCTTCTCTTGAATGGATAATACAGATAAATTGCTGCCAATGTTCTGTAAGCTTCTGCCATCTCACTTATAACCCCAGCAGAGATCCCTTCAGCATAGTGATAGACAGCTATTGCTTTGCTAACATCAACTAAGTTGAAATCTCTCTCTACTAACTGCCTCCTTAAAATGTTAGTTGCCTGCTCTATATCTTCCCTATCAAGCTCCTCAACTTCTTCTCCGTCAAAGATGTTCTTAATCTTGATTTTCCTTATCTCTGGATTCCTCTCGACTTGGTTGTCATACTCCGCAACAATCCACCAGTCATCTAAAGCACCAGGGTCGAGAACTGTGAAATATCTGCTGAGCTTTTCATAGAATCCTCTAACGCGGTGATAGTATTCCTCTTCATGTCCAGTCATTGGGTAGCTGAGATAAACGAGAGGCTTTTCTTTCTCGTGGAATATTAAGTCTATGAACGTTTGATAGGGATGTCTTATTCCGAACTGAATGATATAACGAACCTCTATCCCCTCTTTTTTCAGCTCGTGAATGAGGGTTTTAACGTGGTTTATTGCATCCTCACGCCACATAACTAAGGTGGTCAGCTTTATGTTATCCTTTTCATTTCCAAATCGCTCGAACCATTCTGGGTCGTTTATAATCCTTCTCCTGACGCTTAGAATGTCGTCAAGCATTATTACAACCCTATCTGGTTTCAGCAGTTTCAGATTACTCAGTGTGAAGCCTAAAACGCTCCCGCTTCCCCACCTGAAGAGAGAAGGCGTTGAGACTAAGTGGAACTTTTTATCACTCTCGTCTATGTCTTTCCTTATTTTCTCAAAAGCTTCATCTCTAATATCGTTCATTAGGTCTGGATGGCTTATTGCAAAGTCAAGAACGTTCTTCCTTGTAATTTTAACACCTCTTTCTTTTCCTACCTCTTTGAGGTACTCAAAAACGTGATAATAGGCATAGCTCTCTCCTTCAGCAAGCTTTAGGGCTTCCTCAATGTACTCATCTCTGCCGTTTAATGGCGGCCCGGTTAAGAGAATTACCTCTTTCATTTTATCACCTCCATCAAAGTTATTGGAATTTTGTTAATTAGGTTTATAAACAAAATCCTAAAATGCGAAAACTTTAAATAGTATTTGAGGTTAGGGGGTTTTGTAGGAGTTCTATCTGTTCTACCATTGCTAAAGGGGTGTTGCACTTGAGTAAATTTAAAGGGACAACGACAGTAGGCATTGTTTGTAAGGGTGGAGTAGTGCTAGCAGCAGATATGAGAGCAGCCCTTGGAAACATGATTATGGCAAAGAATGTTACAAAAATCTTCCAGATTGATGAGCACTTGGCATTAGCAGGAGCAGGAGATGTTGGAGACATCTTGAGCCTTGTCAGAATGTTGAGAGCAGAGACAAGGCTTTACAGAGCTAGGGTTGGCAGGGAGATGAGTGTTAAAGCCTTAGCAACATTGACAGCCAATATCCTCAATGGAACTAGGTACTTCCCGTACTTTGGTTGGTTCTTAATTGGTGGTTATGAAGAGAAGCCGAGGATTTATTCTGTTGATATGGCTGGAGGAATGACTGAGGATAAATATGTCTCAGCTGGTTCTGGTATGGAGTTTGCTTATGCCATTTTGGAAAATGAATATAAAGAGAACATGCATGTTGATGAGGGCGTTAAATTAGCTGTTAAGGCTATAAATACTGCCATTAAGAGAGACGTCTTCACTGGAGATGGAATAATGGTTGCCACGATTACGAAAGAAGGATACAAGGAGCTTAGCAGAGAAGAAGTTGGTGAGATTCTTAAAAGCCTTTAAGTTCAGAGGTGATTACGGTGATAAAGAGGGAAAGTTCTGTAGATGAAATCCTAAGGGAAATGAGAGAAATCATAAATCAGATGGTTCCTAAGGAAGCGAAGATAACGGATATAGAGTTTGAAGGACCCGAGCTTGTGATTTATGTTAAAAATCCTGAAGCAATAATGCAGGATGGAGATTTGATCAAAAACCTTGCTAAGGTTCTTAAAAAGAGAATTAGTGTGAGACCTGACCCTGATGTTCTCCTCCCGCCCGAGAGAGCTGAAGAATTGATCAAGGAGATTGTTCCAGCTGAAGCTGAAATCACGAACATAAGCTTTGACCCCTCTGTTGGTGAGGTTATTATCGAAGCTAAAAAACCGGGATTAGTGATTGGAAAGAACGGTGAGACGTTAAGGAAAATAACCCAAAAAGTTCACTGGGCGCCAAGAGTTGTTAGAACTCCGCCATTGCAGTCTCAGACAATCTATTCAATTAGGCAAATACTCCAAACAGAGAGCAAAGATAGAAGAAAGTTTCTCAGAAATGTCGGAAGAAACATCTACAGAAAACCAGAGCTTAAGAGTGAATGGATCAGAATTACTGGTCTCGGGGGATTTAGAGAGGTTGGGAGGAGTGCTTTGCTCTTGCAGACAAATGAAAGCTTCGTATTGGTTGACTTTGGAATAAACGTTGCGGCGCTGAATGATCCTAAAAAAGCATTCCCTCACTTTGATGCTCCTGAATTTAGATATGTGTTACGTGAGGGGCTTTTAGATGCTATAATCATCACACACGCTCACTTAGACCACAGCGGATTGCTGCCATACCTCTTCCGCTACAACCTATTTGATGGACCAATTTACACAACACCGCCAACGAGAGATTTGATGGTTCTGCTTCAGAAGGATTTCATTGAAATACAGCAGAGCAGTGGCATTGGACCTCTCTACAGACCTAAGGACATCAAGGAGGTTGTAAAGCACACGATCACACTTGACTATGGAGAAGTCAGAGACATTTCCCCAGACATGAGGCTTACGTTGCACAATGCTGGACACATCTTAGGTTCCGCCATAGTTCACCTCCATATAGGAAATGGACTTCACAACATAGCTGTCACTGGAGACTTTAAATTCATTCCAACAAGGCTATTTGAGCCTGCTAATGCAAGATTTCCAAGACTTGAGACATTAGTCATGGAATCAACGTATGGTGGAAGCAACGATTATCAGATGCCAAGAGAAGAGGCAGAGAAAAAGCTCATCGAGGTAATTCACCAAACAATAAAGAGGAAAGGAAAAGTGCTCATTCCAGCAATGGCAGTTGGTAGGTCCCAGGAGATTATGATGGTTCTCGAGGAGTATGCCAGAGTTGGTGGAATTGAAGTACCGATATACCTAGATGGAATGATCTGGGAAGCAACAGCAATCCACACAGCTTATCCAGAATATCTGAGCAAAAGCTTGAGGGATCAAATATTCCATGAGGGATACAATCCATTCCTAAACGAAATATTTAAGCCAGTGGCAAATGCAAGGGAGAGGCAAGATATAATTGACAGCGAAGAGCCAGCAATCATAATAGCCTCATCTGGTATGCTTGTTGGAGGGCCAAGCGTTGAGTACTTCAAACAGCTAGCGCCAGATCCAAGGAACGCTATAATCTTCGTCAGCTATCAAGCAGAGGGAACACTCGGCAGACAGGTGCAGAGAGGTCTTAGGGAAATTCCAACAATTGGGGAAGGCGGAAGGACAGAAGTGATAAAGGTAAACATGGAAGTCCACACAATTGATGGATTCTCGGGTCATGCTGACAGAAGGGAGCTCATGAGCTATGTTGCAAAGGTTAGGCCAAGACCTGAAAGGGTAATCACAGTCCACGGTGAACCACAGAAGTGCCTTGACTTAGCATCTAGCATTCACAAGAAATTTGGACTCTCGACAAGGGCACCCAACAATCTGGATGCAATAAGGTTAAAGTGACCTTTTTCACTATTTATCTTTTGGTGATAGCATGAAATGTCCAAGATGTGGGAGAGAGTGGATTTCTTTTGTTCCCCCTCAATGCTTATGCGGTGAGCTACTTGAGATAACCTATGATTATTCCAATGTTGATCCCAGAGAGTGGAAAAAACGTGATAGAGGAGTCTGGCGCTATAAGGAGCTTTTACCAAGGGTTAATGAGATTATAACTCTTAAGGAGGGGGGAACTCCTTTAGTAAGAGCTAAAATTGGTGAAAAGCTGAATCTCAATGTCTATATAAAAGATGAGACCCGAAACCCTACCGGCTCTTTTAGAGATAGGTTTGTAACTGTTGGAGTTTCTTATGGTCTTCCTTATGCTGATAATGGTTTTATAGTTGCAAGTGACGGAAATGCGGCCGCTTCTTTGGCTGCTTACGCTGCAAGAGCCAACAAGGAGGCTTTTGTTGTAGTGCCGAGAAGGGTTGATAAAGGGAAGCTCATCCAGATGATAGCTTTTGGTGCAAAGATAATCCGCTATGGAGACAGTGTTGATGAGTGCGTAGATTACGCTAAAGAGCTTGCAAAGCTCAATGGTTTGTATGATATAACTCCAGAAAACAACATAATTGGATTAGAGGGGCAAAAAACTGTAGCTTTTGAGCTTTGGGAAGAGATAAACCCAACCCATGTTGTTATCCCAACGGGAAGCGGGAGTAACCTCTACAGCATTTATAAGGGTTTTAAAGAGCTTTTGGAGATTGGAGCAATAGATGAGCTGCCGAGACTAATAGCTGTTCAAACAGATAGGTGTAATCCAATAGCAAGTGAAATTTTGGGAATAAAACCAAAGAGGGAGTTTACGAAAGCCTTGGGACTTTATGTTAAAGACCCAGTAAATCGAGAGAGAGCAGTTAAAGCTGTGAAAGAAAGTGGTGGAACAGCTGTTATAGTAGGGGAAGATGAGCTTGACTTAGGGGAGAGGCTGTTAGCCAAGGAGGGAGTATTTGCTGAATATGCATCTGCTGTCGTAGTTCCAGCTCTCCTTAAGCTTAATGAGGAGGGGTACTTTGAAAAAGATGACAGAATTGTTCTCATTGTCACTGGCTCTGGGCTCAAGGGCTATTACATAGAAGAGCGTGAGAAGTTCTCCATTGGTGGAACTAAGCTTAAAATTCTCAAATTGCTGAAAGAAAAGCCTATGTACGGCTATGAAATATGGGAGAACTTAGAAAAGCCAATGAAGTATCAAGCTGTTTACCAGCACATTAGAGAGCTTGAGAGCTTAGGACTCATAGAAGAGGCGTATAAGAAGGGAAGGAAAATTTACTACAAATTGACTGAGAAAGGACAGCGCTTGCTAGAGAACTTTGAAGAATAGAAAGAATTTTAAAGACCTTTAAATACTAAGCCTTTTAGGTGGGAAACGTGAGAGTTGAAAATAAAGTGTCACTTGCCATCTATGTAATGGGAGCTTTGGGCGGAATAATCAGTGGTGTACTCTCTGCTAATGCTAATCTTGGCTATGTCGCTGGTTTACTTTTGTATTTCCTGACTCCTAAAGTGATTAAAGCTACTATTAAGGACCTACCTGGAGAGCTACAAGATGACAATGTTCTCCTTAGGAAATCATTTTGGGGCTTCCTGTTGTTCTGGTTCTACTTCACGATACTTGTGTACAACATAGTGCTCCCACAACAGCCTGTGTTCTACTCAAATCAGAGCTTATTGTATAACGCAACAAAGGGATGAGAGATGAACACTGAAGATATGAAAAAGCTGGTTGCAAAGGAGGCTTTGAAATATATTGAGGACGACATGATAGTTGGATTAGGTACTGGTTCTACAACAGCGTATTTCATCAAAATGCTTGGTAGAATGATTATGAACGAGGAGCTTTTTGATGTTTATGGACTGCCAACTTCATATCAAGCGAGAATTTTAGCTCTAGAAAGTGGAGTTCCTGTTGTCAGCTTAGACGAAGTTGATGCAATAGATATAGCCGTTGACGGGGCAGATGAGGTTGACCCGCATTTGAATCTAATTAAAGGCAGAGGAGCAGCTTTAACAATGGAGAAGATCATTGAGTACAGAGCTGGAACTTTTCTCGTTCTCGTTGATGAGTCCAAGCTTGTAGAATATCTCGGACAAAAAATGCCTGTTCCAATTGAAGTGGTTCCAGCAGCTTGGAGGGTTATAAAGGAAGAGCTTGAAGTTTTCAATGCTACAGCTGAGCTCAGAATGGGCGTTAAGAAAGACGGCCCTGTGGTTACAGACAACGGAAATTTCATACTTGATGCTAAGTTTGAGAGGATTGAAGACCCTCTGGATTTAGAGATTGAGCTTAACAACATTCCCGGCGTCGTGGAGAATGGGATCTTTGCTGATATAGCTGATATTGTCTTAGTTGGCACTAAAGAGGGCGTTAAGAAATTAGAACGTTAAAAATAAAAAGAGAGCTAAGCTTCAATTATTCTTTGCTTTTCTTTTTACGGGGGCTCAACTATTACACAAAGAATTCATCGCCGCTCTTGTTCTCTAATCCTGGATGAATATCAAACCTAACGACACCTACTGGCACTTTGCCTCCTACAGCTTCAGTGACTTTTGCTACCCCAACATGTCCAAATCCGCCGCAAAGTTCAATAGCAACGATCCCATCTTCAACAAGTTCTTTTGCCACTTCACAAGCTTCGTTATAATTTTTAACTCCAACTACGTGGAGTTCTACAATCGGCGTTGCAACTACAGCTCTGTGCTTTTTAGGGTCTGCCTCAGGGGCTACAAATATAAAGGCTGCTTTAAGCTCCCCCATAGCCTAATTCCTCCTTAAGTTTCCACAATTAACTTCATTTACTCTTCCCACGACCAAGAGGGCGGGAATCCAGTTCTCTTTGATGGGAAGCTCAGAGGTATCGCAAATCCCCAATGTACTCCAGCATATGCTAATACAAATGCTTGTATTAAATAGTAAGTATCTTCAGGTCCCGTTGGAGGCCATATGGATTTGGTTATTGCAATGCTTACCAAAACTGCTATGATTTGTATTATGATCACGCCTATGAATCCCACAATAGCACCCAACGTTGGTGGCTTAATTTTCCTCCAGGGCCAGCCCTCAAATATTACAAATACGCTCCAGTTAAAGCTACATCCCGCTCCAAACCATATTAGGAAGTATAATGAGTACCCGCCTATTAGTGAAGCATATGGATTCTCTAGAGAGAAGTTAAAGTATCCGAGTAATGATGCAAATGCTATTATTAGGAACACTACAGCCAGATTTATTGCCCAATATGTGATGCCTCTTTCACCCTCATTCATATCCTTAGTCCAGTATGCTATAATGCCTGAACCCAAAAGCCATTGGGTAGGAATGAACCACCATGCAGGCATAAGTCCCGGTTTGGGTAGTACTATTATTGTCACTATGACTAGTGAATACCATAGTAAAAGACCCAATACTGCTTTTTTAGGCGGTGCTACTTTACCCCATAGGTTGAATGAAAAGTTCGTCACTACTATCCAAAAGAACAATCCTGCTAATATTGGGAAGCCATAAGTTTGCAAGTCAACTATTTTGCTAGCAGTATACCAACACAGCACTCCTAAGATCCAAGCTACACTGAGCATTGTAATGCCACGAGCCCACCAATTCTTGATTTTGTTAAATGGCCAGTACCCCCATACCACAAATGCAAAGATCCACCATAGAGGCCATAGATATGTTCCAACGATATCAAGCCATTCTAGTCCACATATCGAAACCCTAGTAAATATCATGTGCCCAATCCACCAGTTTAGAACAGAAGCTATAATTACAGCGAGCATTACGGGCCAATGATACCCCCACTTAGTGCTCTCACTTTTTTCTTTCTCATCAGCCATATTTTCCACCCCTCACATTTTGTTAAAGATAAAAAGAAAGAAAAAATGTCTGAAATCACTCTATCCATGGAATTTTAGCGTCAGTTGGATACACTGCATCTGGTTTTGGCCACTTGAAGTCTTTGGGCGGCTTGTAGATTTCCGCAATAAACTTCAGGTCATCTTCGGTGGTTAGGTATGTGTAGATAAAACCGTGCCATGTGCCGCCTTGTAGGATTCCATGACCCTTAGAACGGAAGAACTCCATAGCTTTATCATAATCCTCAACTGCAAACGCCACATGATGGAGACCCTCACCATGGGTGCGTAGAAATTCTGCATAAATGCTCTTGTCATCTTTAGGTTCTATTAGCTCCCATTGAACCTTTCCAATGTTACAGAGAGCAATGCGCATGGCATAATCCTCTCTTTTATCTCTGATGATCATGTCTTTTACTGTTTCAGGGTTAAAATCGTATATTGCCCATGGACCTATACCATACTCATCAGCATATTTTTTAACCGCTTCATCTACATCTCTCACCACAACAGCCACTTGAAGTACATCTGTAAATATTGGCTTCTCCACTATTCTCACCTTCTTCTCAATGTTTAAAAAATAAAAAACAGAATCAAAGAACCTCTCTAACAGCTTTTTCAATCTTTTCAGAACTTGGTATCCATTCTTTCTCGAGAGCCGGGCTGAATGGAACTGGCGTTGCTGGAGGTGTGATTATCTTAACCGGGGCTTTTAGAGCATCAAATGCTCTGCTTACAGCTAATGCAGCAATATCGGTTGCAAAGCCACATCTTGGATATCCCTCATCTACAACAACGAGCCTTCCAGTCTTCTTTATAGAATTGAGTATTGTGTCAACATCTAAAGGCACCAAAGTCCTTGGATCAACTACTTCAACGCTTATTCCCTCTTCTTCGAGCTTCTTTGCAACTTCCAGAGACTTGTGAACCATTGCTGCTGTTGCCACGATTGTAACATCTTTTCCCTCTTTCTTAACGTCAGCCTCTCCTAGTGGAATTGAGTATGGTTCTTCTGGAACTGGCCCTTTAATCGCATAGAGGCCCTTATGCTCTATGAATACTACTGGGTCGTCGTCTTCTATTGATGAAATTAGCAGCCCTTTTGCGTCGTAGGGTGTGGATGGCATGACGACTTTAAGACCTGGAACATGTACAAACAAGGCGTGAAGTGATTGTGAGTGCTGTGCTGCTGCCGAGAAGCCTGCTCCACAAGTTGTTCTGAGAACCATTGGTATTTTCGCCTTTCCACCAAACATGTATCTCATCTTTGCTGCTTGGTTGTAAATTTGATCATATGCAACTCCCAAGAAGTCTATGAACATCAGCTCAACCACTGGCCTTAAAAGACCTGTTGCCGCGGCACCTACAGAAGTCCCAATGAACCCACTTTCTGCAATTGGCGTGTCTCTAACTCTTTCGGGTCCATATTTATCATAGAGGCCAGCTGTGACTCCATAGATTCCACCGTATACTCCTACGTCTTCACCCATGACGACTACTTTCTCATCCTTTGCCATCTCATAGTCCAAAGCTTCGTTTAAGGCTTGAGCGAATGTGATTTCTCTCACCACTGCCATACTAGCACCCCCTTGGTTGGTGTTGAGAAGACGTCTTCGACAACATCCTCCTTGGTTGGCCATGGACTCTCTTCTGCAAACTTAACTGCATCTTCGATCTCTCTCTTTACTTTCTCCCAAATTGCATCAAGCTCCTCTTTTGTAGCAATGCCCTTGCTCAAGAGTTTTTCTTCAAAAAGCTTTATTGGGTCTTTGTTCTTCTTCCACCACTCAACCTCGTCCTTTGATCTGTAAACCTCAGGATCGCCCTCAAAGTGTCCTCTGAACCTGTATGTCTTCACTTCTATTAGTGTTGGCCCTTCTCCCCTTCTGGCCCGTTCAATAGCTTCTTTGGCCACCTCATAAACAGCCAAAACATCTTGTCCATCCACTGCAACACCCGGAATCCCATATGCTTTTCCCCTTTCTGCAACGCTCTTAATTGCCTGTTGCTTTGAGTATGGGAGGGATATTTGGTATAAATTATTCTCACAAACAAATACCACTGGAAGCTTCCATATTGATGCTATGTTTATTCCCTCATGGAAGTTCTGCTGGTTTGAAGCACCTTCGCCAAAGAATGCAACTGCAACACTGTCAAGACCGTTTAGTTTTATTCCCAAGCCTGCACCTACTGCATGTGGAATTCCGCCACCAACGATACCATTTGCTCCCAATTCACCAATATCAAGGTCAGCAATGTGCATTGAACCTCCTTTACCTTTACAAATCCCCGTCTTCTTTCCAAAGAGCTCAGCCATTGAAGCTTCTATACAACCCCCTTTTGCAATGTAGTGTCCATGTCCTCTGTGGGTGCTTGTAATGAAGTCATCTTTCCTCAAGTTTGCCATCACGCCTACTGCCACGGCCTCTTCGCCAACATATAGATGGACAAATCCTGGAATTTTTCCTTGTGCAAAGAGTTCTGCCACTTTTTCTTCATGCACTCTAATCTTTACCATGGTCTCATACATCCACAACAGGGTTTCTTTTGGAATTTCCTCTACAACCATTTTGTCTCCTCCATAGGTTTTAGATTGTATCGACTAAAGTCTGTTCCATGAGTTAATCAAGAACAGATTTTTAGTCCATTAGTAATTTGTAAAACTACTATATATGTTTTTCGCAAAGATTATATACCTATAGCTATTATTAATAGATGAGAATATTGTTATACTGGAGGTAGAATTATGCCAAAGATTAATATAATTATGCCAAAATTTGGAATGACTATGCAGAAAGGAACAATAGTGGAGTGGAAGAAAAAACCGGGTGAAAAAGTGGAGAAAGGGGAAGTTATAGCGATTGTAGAATCGGAAAAAATAACGGGAGAAATAGAAGCCCCAGCATCTGGGATATTAGCGGAGATTTTGCACGGAGTAGGCGATGAAGTCCCTGTGGGCGAGAAAATAGCCATAATTGAAACAGAAGAGTGATCACATGGTAAGTGAAGAAGTTAGAATGCTGGCCGAGCAATACGATATTGATTTGTCAAAGATAACGGGCTCAGGACCAAATGGGGAAGTTACTCTTCAAGACCTTGAAGCTTACATAAAAGAGCACTATTTTCCAAAGGTTAGGCAAGAAGTCAAGATTCTTGGAATTAGAAAGGTTATAGGGGATAGGCTTTCCAAAAGCTACAGAGAAGCAGTTCATGTAACACTTAACATGGAGGTTGAGATGGACAAGATTATTGAAACAAGAGAAAAATTGGCAAAAAAACTTGAGAAGAAGCCATCATATACTGTTTTAATGCTTAAGTGTGTTGCAAAAGCAATTAGAGACTCCATAGAGATAAATGCAACAATGGAAGGTAATAAGATAATAATCTACGATAGCATAAACATCAACATAGCTGTTGATAGTCCAATAGGTCTTATCACACCTGTTATTAGGGATGTGGACAAAAAAAGCTTGGAAGAACTTTTAAGTGATTATCAAGATTTGGTTGAGAGGGCCAAAAAAGGCATCCTTAAGGAGAAAGACTTTGTTGGAGGAACTTTTACGGTAACGAACCTTGGCATGTTTGGGATTGACTCTTTCACCCCAATAATTAACCCTCCACAGATAGCAATTTTAGGACTTAATAGGATTGTGAAAAAACCTGTAATAAAAGAGGGGGAGATTAAGATTTGCAACGTCATGAATCTATCTTTAAGTTTTGACCATAGGGCAATAGATGGTGCTCCAGCGGCTAGATTTCTACAAAAGGTTAAGCACTACCTAGAAAACCCAGAGGAAGTGTTTGAAGTTGAATGAATGGAAAAGATATGTCATAGAAATTGGTATGGGGATTGATCAGCATGGTCAAGACTCAACAAAGGTAGCTATAAAAGCAGTTAAAGACGCTATAAGTAGGGTTTGCACCGTTGGATTGCTTGAGTTGTTTGAGCTTGATTTTGAAAGAGATGTAAGAGTCGAAGCTGCTATAGGCGTTCCATATCCAGAAAAAGTCGATGTTGAAAAAGTCCGTAAAGCTATTCCATTAAAGTGTGAGAAAGTCATTAACGTTGTTAATGGCGGATTAAAAGGCCCAGGGATAGCCCTTGAAGAGTTTGGAGATAAAACGAACGAGATATTAATAGCAATAGCATTTATTACGATTTATGTGAGGAGAGAATGCAAATGAAAAAAACTACTGTTGGCATCATCGCAAATCCAGAATCTGGGAGGGATATAAGGCGATTAGTGGCGCATGCAAGTGTTTTTGACAACATGGAAAAAGTCAATATAGTGGAGAGACTTTTACTCATAATGCAAGAATTAGGAGTTGAAAGAGTTATTGCTATGCCAGAAACTTTTGGAATTGTCCCAGCGGCCCTTTATTCATTAGGAGATCGTCTATCTATGGAAGTTGAGGTTCTCTCAATGAAAATCTTGGGTGATTGGAGGGACACTTTAGAAGCAACAAAAATAATGAAAGACCAAGTAAGTGCCATAATAGTAATCGGGGGAGATGGAACCAATAGAGTAGTTGCAAAAGCTTCTGACAACGTTCCAATAATGCCGATCTCAACCGGAACTAACAACGTTTTCCCATACATGATAGAAGCAACAATAGCAGCTGAAGCAGTTGCGGCAATAGCTACAGGTATTGTAAAGTCCGAGGAAGGAACTTACAAAGCTAAAAGGGTCGAAATTTTTGAAGATGGTAAACTAAAAGATATAGCGTTGATAGATGCTGCTGCAACCATGCACTCCTTTGTGGGTTCGAGAGCTGTTTGGAAACCCGAGTACATAAAGGAAATCGTCGTGAGTATATGTTTGCCTTCAAATATTGGGCTAAGCTCAATTTCAGGGATAATAAAAGAGATACGTGAAGATGAGGATTTGGGTTTATATGTTGAGCTTGGAGAGGGAAAGAAGATAAGGGCACCAATAGCTCCTGGAGTTTTAAGAGAAGTTAGTATTAAGAGCTATAGAACCTTAGAGCTCGGAGAAGAAGTTGAAATAAAGACTACTCCCTCTCTATTTGCTTTGGATGGTGAGAGAGAAGTTGAAGTGGAGGGAGAAGTTACAGCAAGAATTACAAGAAATGGTCCAAGAGTTATAGATTATCAGAAGACACTGAAGATTGCAACTGAGAGGGGATTCTTTGACGGCTAACTTTCTAGAATCTCATTTATTTTCTTTTCAATTTCTTTTTCATCTATTTTAGGGGGCACTTTGAAGTTCCATTCGTCTTTCAAGTACTTTTCTTTGAGGAGAATATTGGCAATGTTGAGCTCTTCTTTTCTCGGTTCATCAAAATAGTAGTCACTCATGAGTATTTTTGAATAGCTGGAGATTAAAGCATTCATTATTTCATCAGCATTAACATTTCCAAGAAATGATGAAAGGTTGGCAACTCGGTACTTTACGGGATCTATTGATGGTTTAATGTTCTTTGGAATTTTTAAAAGAAGGTAAAGCATTTTTAAGTCTGAATTTACTAAAATTGAACCATGCAAAAACAATACGCCCCATTTTATGCTTGCTGCAGTGCCAGAAACTTTTCTTTCGTTCACTACGATGTCATTGGTATTTTTCACATATGCATTAACTCCCAGCTTTTTTAAAGCAAGCAACGTGCCTTTTAGGAGTTCATTGTAAAGATAAGAGATCGGGAACTCAACGTCTCTTTTTATTACTAAAGAATAATTGACACAGCCAATATCATGATAGACAGTTCCTCCTCCGCTGAAGCGTCGAACTATCGGGATTTTTCTTTTTTTAGCCACTAAAAGATTGATATCTTCCTCGGGATTTCTAAAGTACCCCAAAATCAGAGCTTTTTCATTTCTCCATATTCTTAACGTATCCTCAACTAAATCCTTTGACCTAGCTCTCGCTAAAGCTTCTTCAAAAGCTAAGTTTAGGTAAGGATTATCTGGAGTTTCATGGGTAAGTATTCTTAGCATGTTTTAGAATTTGGGAGTTGTGGGTTAAATAGTTTGGTGATTTCGGTTATGATGAATCAAAACCTTAAAAGTGAAAATTTAGTTCTCGGAAAAATGTAAACCATAAGGTTTTTAAAACTGCACTATTGTATAGAGAGATGGAGTGCGGGGGTTGCCGAGCCTGGTCAAAGGCGGTGGACTCAAGATCCACTCCCGTAGGGGTTCCGGGGTTCAAATCCCCGCCCCCGCACCACAACAAACTCTTCTGAGAAAAGTTTGATCAAAGTCCGTTTATCCTTCTCCACAATGTCACTCTTTGAGTGGATTCTTAACCAATTAACGATTCTAAGGTTTCACTCAAAAAAATGTCCTACGGGGGCGGAAAGAAAAGAAACCACTTAAAACCCTACCATTAGTGGAATCCACGCTTATTTAGGTATAATCTAAGGATAAACAAACCTTTTGTGTCCTTTAAATAGTTTAAACATTTTGATCAAACTTTTCCAAAGTTTGCTTTAATTAGCAGCTTTTCTGATATCTCCTTCGATAATTCTCTTCATCCAAGAACCTTTGAAAAACCACAGCAACGCTACTCCAGAAGCTATAAAGTTGCTCAACCCCATGCCCAAGAAAACGCCTTTTGAAGACATGAAAATGTAGTATCCTAAAATGTAGCTTAATGGAATTCTAAGCCCCCAAAGCCTTAGAATTCCCAATATCATGCTCTTCTTTGTATGTCCTGAACTCCTAAAGACATTATCAACAACCATGAAAATGCCGTTGAAAAATGGCACTGAAATGAGGAAGTACTTCAGCACTATTGCGCTCTCCGATATTACCGCGGGATCATTTAAGAATACCCTAAAAACTTGAACCCTAAAAATCCCAATTAAAAGAATCGCAATGCTTGCAATGGTGAAGTTGACCATCATGGTCCTTTCAGCAATTTTCTTTGCCCTCCCATACTTCTCCGCCCCAATATTTTGGGCAATCATCGTTCCCATTGCCATTGAGATTCCTCTTGAAATGCTCGTCAGAAAGTTCACCAAACGGGTTGTTATGGTGTAAGCGGCGTAAGTAACGTCTCCAAATCCAAAGATAATCCTAGTTAAAATTACAAATCCAAAGCTGTTGGCTGAAGAGCCTATGCTTGAAGGCAGGCCTACTCTGAATATTTTTGCGTAGAAGCTCCAGTCGGGTTTTAAATCTTCTTTTGTTAAGTGAATGCCTACTTTCCCAGTTAATAGGAGATATGCCCCAATTATTGAGCCGGTAGTGTTTGAGATTATTGTAGCTAATGCAGCTCCAGCTACGCCAAGTTCTGGAAAGCCAAATAAACCGAAAATTAGGAGTGGATCAAGAACTATATTCAAACCCACTGTAAAGAAGCTTATCTTAACAGGAGTTTTTGTGTCTCCAGTTGCTCTCATGAGGAAGCTGAATGCCATGAAGCTGAAAGCAAATGGTATTCCAGCAAAGATTATCCTCGTGTAGCTTAATGAATATGGATATACGTTTTCGGTAACCTTCATGAACCTCAAAGCATAGGGAACTATCAAGTAGCCAACAACAGCGACTATGGAAGCAAAGATAAACATTAACGAATACAGCGCTCCAGCAGCTCTCTCGGCTTTCTTATATTCTTCTGCCCCTATATACTGCCCCACAAATGCAAATCCCGCTGTTGCAAAACCCATTCCAAGGCTCATGAGTGTTCCAATTAGAGGCCATGCAACACCCGGCGCAGATAGTGCTTCTCTCCCAATTCTGCCTAACCAAAAAGTGTCTGTTATATTATAGAGTACTTGAATTATGTTGTTCACTATTAAAGGCCAAGCTAGCCTAAAAAGGGTCTTTTCTATATTGCCCTCAACGATTTCTTGTCTCATCTCTTGTATTTTTGACATAGTAAAATATGAATCGAAGCGTTAATATATAAGATTAATGGTCTATTATCCTTCTCATCCAAGATCCTTTAAGGAACCAGGCGAGAGCTACCAAAGCAGATACAACATTGCTTAAACCCATTCCTAACCAAACACCAACTGTACTTGCTGTCAATTTACCCAGCCAATAAGCCAAAGGTATTCTGAGAACCCAGAGCCTTAACATTCCTAGCACCATACTCTTCTTTGTGTGCCCAGAACTCTGGAAAACATTGCTTACAGCAGCCAATATTCCAAAGAAGGGAAGTGAGAAGGCAAAGTACTTTACAAACACTGCACTCTCTGCTAAAACAGCAGCATCGTTTATAAATGCTCCAAAGATTTGGGGTCTAAACATCACCACAATTAGTGTCCCAATGCTTAAAATGATGAAATTCGTCAGCATAGCCTTCTCTGCAATCTTTTTAGCTCTTTCATACTTTTCAGCTCCAACATTTTGCCCAACCATAGTTCCCATTGCTTGACTTATTCCATTTGCTATGGCAAACATGAAGTTTGTCAGCCGGTTGGCTATTGTATAAGTCGCAAATGCAACAGTTCCATAGTAGTAAATAATTCTCGTAAGAACGATAAAGCCAAAGGCATCTGTGGAGAAGCCTATACTTGAGGGTAAACCTACTCTAAATATTCTTGCATAAAAGTTCCAATCAGGCTTAAGATTTTCGAGGGTGAGATGTATTCCTACTTTACCAGTGAATAGCAAATACCCTCCAATTATCGAGCCTACGCTATTGGAGAACATAGTTGCAACAGCAGCGCCAACAACACCCAACTTTGGAAATCCAAACCATCCAAATATCAAGAGCGGGTCTAAAACGATGTTTAGGAAGACTGTGAGCATGTTTATCTTCACTGGGGTTTTTGTATCTCCTACAGCTCTTAAAAGGAAGTTGAAAGCAAAAAGCGTGAAGGAGAAGGGAATGCCTATGAAAATAACTCTGATATAGTTCAGAGCGAATGGATAAACTTCTGGAGTGACTCTCATGAATCTGAGTGCATAAGGGGTTATTATTAATCCAAGCAGTGCAATAAGGACTGCAAATATCATCATAAGGGAATACAAAGCACCAGCAGCTTTGTTTGCCTTATCGTATCTTTTGGCACCGATATACTGGCTGACAAAAGCAAATCCAGCAGTTGCGAAGCCCATTCCTATGCTCATGAAGAACCATACGAGGGGCCAAGCTGTTCCTGGAGCAGAAAGCTCTTCCCTTCCAAGTCTCCCAAGCCAGAAAGTATCTGTAAGGTTGTACAAGACTTGAACCATATTATTAATGATGAGAGGATAGGCTAGCTTGAGAAGTGTTCTCTCTATGTTCCCTTCAACAATTTCTCTGCGCATCTCATGTATTCTCTCATCGTTCATCTCAATCAAATCAAAATCGAAACGTTATTATAAAAACCTTATTGTGGATAAAGCATCCAAGAGAACACAAAGGAGATTATATGAAAATTGAACACTAAATCCGAAATGAAAAGCAAAATTAACAAAAGGAGAAAAGTTAAGGGGCCTCAGAAGAGGTCTTCTTCGTCCTTGAAGATTTGCCTTCTTGCAGCCTCAAGCATTATCTTGCGCTCTTCTTGTGCAACGACCTTTCTGATTAATTCAACGGCATCTGGGTTGGCTGAGATGCTGTCAATTCCAAGTCTGACGAGGATTCTTGCCATCTTTGGATCACTTCCAGCCTGTCCACAGATGCTTGTCTCAACGCCGTACTTCTTACAGACCTTAATGACGTGCTTGATGAGCTTAAGCACAGCTGGGTGTGTCTCATCGTAGAGCTTTGCAACTCTCTCGTTGTCTCTGTCAAGAGCGAGTGTGTACTGGGTGAGATCGTTTGTACCGAAGCTGATGAAGTCAATTCCTTCCTTGATGAGGTCCTCGATGATTATTGCAGCTGCTGGAACCTCAATCATGACACCAAAGGCAACATCCTTGTGTGGCTCAAGGCCGACTTCTCTTGCAATTCTCTTTGCTTCTCTGATCTGGTATGGGTGGCTGACGAGTGGAAGCATTACACCGACGTTGTTGTAGCCTTCCTCAACGACCTTCTTGATTGCAGTGAACTCTGCCTTAAGGAGCTCTGGCTGGTCGAGGCTTCTTCTAATTCCTCTCCATCCGAGCATTGGGTTTCTCTCGTCTGGCTCGTCCTCTCCACCTGGCATCTCCTTGAACTCGTTTGTTGGAGCGTCTAATGTTCTGTACCAGACTGGTCTTGGATAGAATGCAGCTGCAACTGTTCTGATACCGTCAGCGAGTCTCTCAACAAGCTCGTCGAACTTTCCTTCCTTGATGAACTTGATTGGGTGCTGTCCGATTGTAAGGATCATGTGCTCGGCTCTAAGCAGTCCAACACCATCTGCACCTGTTGCAGCAGCTCTTTCAGCAACTTCTGGCATTGAAACGTTGACCTTGACCATTGTTCCTGTGACGAGTGGAGCGCCTGCAACGACAACTTTTCCTTCTGCCTTCTCCTCTTTCTCCTTCTTGACGAGGCTCTTGACGATTCCCTTGTAAACTACACCTCTTGTACCATCAACTGTGACGTAGTCGCCGGTCTTGAGCTTCTTGGTTGCCTCTTTTGTACCAACAACACATGGAATTCCGAGCTCTCTTGAGACAATTGCAGCGTGGCTTGTTCTTCCACCTTCATCTGTTACAATTGCAGCAGCTCTCTTCATTGCTGGAACCATATCTGGGTTAGTCATTGTTGTAACGAGAATGTCTCCTTCCTTAACCTTGTCGATCTCGCTAGCATCAAAGATCACGACAACCCTACCTGCGCCAATTCCTGGTGAAGCACCGAGACCCTTAAGGATAACCTCTGCCTCTTCGACTTCCTCAACTTCTTCTCCGCTGACTTCTTCTTTGAGTGTTGTGATTGGTCTTGACTGGACAATGTAGAGCTTTCCATCATCCTTGTCATAAGCCCACTCGATGTCCTGTGGCCAGCCGTAGTGCTCCTCAATCTTCTGGCCTATCTTGGCAACTTCAATGATTTGCTCATCAGTCAATACTTGCTTCTCAACCCACTCTGGGCCGAGGTATTCAGCGACCTTAACGTAAACGGTTCCCCTACCGGTCTCTGGGTTTCTGACAACCATGACTTCCTTCTTTGCAATGAACTTCTCCTTAATTGTCCATGTCTTCTTGTCAACTATGTACTCGTCTGGAGTAACTGAACCGCTAACTACAGCCTCACCAAGTCCCCAAGAAGCGTTAATCATGATTTCATTTCTGTTGTTTGTAACTGGGTTAGCTGTGAACATAACACCGCTCTTCTCACTGTTGACCATCTTCTGAACAACTGCACTCAAATAGACCTTCATGTGGTCAAATCCTTGCTTCTCTCTATAGAAGGTAGCTCTTGCAGTCCAGAGTGAAGCCCAACACTTCTTAACCTTGTCAATGACATCATCAGCACCGAGAACATCTAAGTATGTCTCCTGCTGACCAGCGAATGAAGCCTCAGGTAAGTCTTCAGCGGTAGCAGATGAACGGACAGCAACATAAACCTCATCCTTACCAAATCTTTGGCTGAGCTCTTTGTAAGCTTCCCTAATTTCCTTTTCAATTTCTTCTGGCATTGGGAGTGAAATAATCTTCTCCCTAATCTTGGCAGTGTTTTCTTGCAATTGCTTTGAGTCGTCAACGTTGGTCTTGCTGATTATGTCCATAATCCACTCTTGGAGTGTTCTTCCGTCTTCGACCTTAACATTCTCAACAAAGTACTTGTATGCTTCAGCTGTAACACAGAATCCTGGTGGAACTGGAATTCCAGCTCTTGTCATTTCTCCAAGGTTTGCGCCCTTACCACCAACAAGTGGCACATCTTCCTTGCTCAGTTCTTCAAACCACTTTATGAATTTGTATGCCATCTCAATCCCTCCTTTTTAGAACAACCGAGAGTGATATACGGAGGAGGATTATTTAAAATTAACTGTCCAGATATGGCTTTTAGATTTATAAAACAAGAGAGTGAGTTTCATTTTTTAAAAAGAAATCCAAAAATTTTTGGTTAAAAAGCTAAAAAGGGTGATGTTCTAAAATGTTCTCTACTATTTCTATTGCACGTTCAAGCCCATAGCTGTACTCTAATGCCCTTAATATGTCAAGGGTAGCTTGTAAGGGTCTCGGTTCTTTTTGCAAGTCATAAGTTTCTTCGATTATTTTGAGCATCTGCTCTTCTTTGTCTTTCATGCCAGCAACATGATATATGAAAAGGACATTTGCATAAGTTGCTCTCGAGTATCCATAACCGCTCTCTCCTTTGAATCTTCCGTTTTCTTCTTGCTGTTCTGAAATCCACTCAGCGGCTTTCTTAATTGCTGGTAAAACCCTTTCGTCTCCACTGAGCTGATAATACCTTGCTAATCCAAAGGCTGTAACAATAGTTCCGCCTAAGCTCTTCTTCCAGCTTCCATCATCCCTCTGCTCTTCAAGGATCTTTTCAATCAAGTTGTTTGTTGTAGTTTCATTCAGAACCCCAAGCTCGTAAAGTATTGGTAACATCTGTGCCTCAGCAAATAAGTCTCCTTTCTTGTCTTTTGGTGTTGTCATTATGTAATCTTCCTTTACTCTGCTTTTTAGATAGTTGAGGGTCTTATTTTTTCCTTCGAAAGGCAAATCTTTGAGAGGCTCCATCGTGAACGCTGTGTATAATGTGAAATCATTTGGCGGAATTCCTTCGGGAAAGCCTCCGTTATCTAATTGTTTATATGTCAGCCACTTAAGTAGCCATTCATATCTCTCCTTGAACTGCTTGTCACTGGTTTTTTGGTAAAGGTAAGCATATAGCCGGGCAATTCTTGCATTTAGGAAGAAATCGGCTTTGTATCCATCGTCAAAATCGGCATAATTAAAGCCAGTCCAGAACTTCTCCAAAAAGCTGACAACTGCTGAGTATTCTCCAGTATAGTTTAGTGGGTTTAGGTCATAAAGCTCCAGAGGTGGGTTTGGAATGAACTTGTAGATTTCAGAGTTTCCGTTAACAAAAAGAGTCTTGAAGTGGGTGTCATAGGCTATGTATTCCATAAGGCCGTATTTGATTAGACCCAAGCTTCTCATTCTCCTATCCGAATAAACATAGGTTACATTGTACTTTTCCATGAGCTTATACACTCTTTCTCTCTGTGTCGTTCCAAACATCGTTACAACGTCATTATATGCCTGTATGGCTTCTCTTGGATTGGGTGCTTTCTCAAAAAATCCTTGATAAACCTTCTTCCACATAACTATATCTTTTCTGTGAGTGTTTCCAATTAAAAGGTAGCCAACATCCCACCACGTTAGAAATACTGCATCTGGAGGTGTGTTCTCTCTAATCCACTCGAAGGCCTCCCTGTCCTTCACCGTTGGGGGGATTATGTATTTATATGAGGAATATGCTCCCTGAACGATTGGAACCAGTATAAGTGCAGCAATGATTACTGCTCTCGTTTTCTTGCTCAGAACGATCCTCTTAAACAGCTCAGCACCTTTTCCGCTTGCATCTTTGATTACAGCATTCAGCCAAGTGTTCAAATTAGGGAGGAACTCATCATGGAAGAACTCAGCGGCCATAATTGAAAGTGGCAAGGAAGCATATGGATCTCTGAATCTGAAAGCTGTAGCTCCAGCAATCATGAAAGCCCAAGCCCAGAGTGCAATTCCTTGTCGTATAGGGTCGCTTTTGAGATATTTTTTAGTTGCAAGGACTCCAAAGATTAACTGAACAACACCAATCCATTTAAGATATCCCAGAGCTGTAACTTCCTCTTTTGGCATTCTCAGCAGGAGACCAGCGATAAAGTGGTTTATTGGGGGGATGAAGTATAGTACTACACCTATCAGCACAGCTAGGGCAAAGTAGTGAAGGTTTTTCTTTATCCAAGGGATTAGGTGAATAAAGAGCATTATTACAGCAACTGCAACGAAGAAGACCCAACCCCTGTGGGTGAGCATGTAAATTGGCAATAGAACTAGTAATCCTATTATATATTTATAGTCCCAGCTTTTGAGAAACCTCACAAGAAGTATCATTCCGGTTATGAAAATCACAAGTCCAAGGTTTTCTGGGATGTAAAGGCTTGTTCTATATACAAAATTTGGAGCAAAGGCTAGAAAAGTCGTAGCTAAAAGGGCTTTTTTGTTGTCTCCAAAAATCTCCTTTGAGAGCAGATAGAAGAGACCTACACTTATCGTGCCATAAACTGCTGGGAGAATGAAGAACACATACTCAGTTGGAAAGAGCTTGTACACAATAGCCCCAACTATGTGGAAGAGAGGAGGATAGCTGTATGCTTTAAGCCCGAGGAGCGAGCCAATGTCCTTTGAAATTACGCCTATCCCTTCGTTGACAATTCTCAGGGTTATATCCCTATGTAGGTATTCGTCGTATACCGCCAGCAGCAGATTTCTGTGAGGTATGAGCCTTATTATGAATGAGATTAGGAGCAATAGAATGAGGTATATTTTTTCCTTCTTCACTTTTAACACCCCTAACTCTTTTAACATAAAGTTCGCTTTATTAAATTGGTGGTGAGATGAAATCCTTAAAACTCTTTAGCTTGGCGTTCTTTTCTTATCTTCTTCTAATGCTCTGCTCTCATTTAGTCCTTAAAGAGTATTCTGCTTCTCGAGATATGCTTCCGCTTTCTCTTGCAGTAATACTTATCTTTTACTGCTGTTTTGTGGTTGGATATCTTAGACCTTTATATCTGCCAAGTGAAGCTGTGTGGATTGCGATATTTTTGCTGGCAGTATATTTTGCACGATATGTTGTGTTAGCCCCAGCTGCTGTAGTGTTTTTGTATATCCTTCTCAAATATGAGCCAGAGTTTTTTAAGAAGTTCTCTTGGTTTGTCTTTTTGCTAGGTGTCGGCATCGTTGGTTCCACTTATCTCTTTGTTGGGGTTCCTTTCTTTGAGTATCCCATTAGATTTGAACTAACGGAGGTGCTTACACTATCTGCATATTTGTTCTTAACGGCGATAGCTTTCGAGCAGAGGGGAAGAATTAGAAGCTTGTACTTCTTTGTATCTTTTATTTTGCTGTTCATGTCAACTTTTCGTTCTCTCTTGATTCTCGTGTTTTTGGCTTATGTAATCCCTTATTATCTCTCTGGAAAAATTAAAATGCAGGAGATACTCCTAGGGGTTCTTGTTGGAATAGCTGTTTTAATTTTAAGCGGTAATCTTGAGAGACTTTTGATAAGAGTGGGTTTTACTTTTCTTATTTTTGAAAATCTCGTTAAAATTTCACTCCCCTTTGGATTTTATCACGGTTCCTTGCTTCTTAGCTACTCTCCTGGTAGGAAAATAGCATTTATGTTCACCCTCGCTAGGAATATATACTCGTCTTTTATTTTTGGACAAGCTGTTGCTGATTTTGGGATATTTGGAGTAATTGAAGCCTATCTTTTGGGGGCTATACTCAAGTACTCCGAGAAAGATTTGAGCTCTCTGACAGTTGTTCTGTCTCTTTTAATTTATCTCATCGAGGTTGGTATTGATGCTTTTGTGCTAGCTATTATGCTGTTTTTTGGCATAATCTATGTCCAGAAAATCAACAAAACGAGCCTCAATTCTTTTAATATGTGAAGTCGAATTTAGTAACTGGTGGTACTGTGAAGTCTCTAAAGCTCTTTAGCTTGGCCTTTTTCATCTATATCCTGCTTACCCTTTGTGCCAATGTTTTTCTTAAGGATAAGTTATATGCTGCTGAGCTAGACATGTCCAGAATATGGACTGCTTCACTGGTTGCAATTTTATTCTTTGTTTTTCTTGTAGCTGGATATCTAAAGCCCGCTGAGCTTCCTGCTTGGGCTTACTGGTTGATGCTTTTTGTGCTGTCTTTTGCTCTCCCGCTCTATGGTGCCATTGCAGTGGCGTTTATCTTCTTATTTTCAATGAAATACAATCCGTTTGAAAAGCATGCCCACATTTGGTTGGTTTTTTCAATAATTCTGTTAGTTTCTATTTACCTTTTCAAAGGAGTCCCGCTTTTTAACTGGAATTTAAGGTTTGAATTAAGTAAGATTCTTGTGTTTTTAGCTTTTCTAAGTGGAGTCTCGCTAGTTTATGTGAATTGGGATATTAGATTTAAAACTCTGGCTTTTTTGATTCTTGAAATGCTGTTTTTCCTTGGAACATTTAGATCGCTTATGCTCCTTATATTCCTAATGTACATTCTACCTTTTTACTTTGAAGAAAGGCTTACATTGGATAAAATCTGCCTCGCTATTCCAGTGTTTTTACTAATTCTTTATCTCAGCGGAGGCTTGGAGGGGTTATTAGTTAGAATTGGCTTTACGTTTTTAATTTTCCATAACTTAGTCCATGTATCCATGCCCTTTGGATTTTTCCATGGGAGACTTTTGCTTCATAGTGATCCAAGATGGAGAGTTGCTTTTATGTTCACTCTAGAGAACCACTACACTTACTTTCTTTTTGGTCAGCTGGTAGCGGATTTTGGAATTTTTGGAGTGCTAGAAGCTTATCTCGTTGGAACGTTGCTTAAGTTGTCTGAAAGAAATGTCAAGACAGCAGTAATTGTTCTTTCAACTCTAATCTATGCTATTGAAAGTGGAATTGATGCATTTCTGTTTTCAGTCTTAATTCTCTTTGGTGCACTTTACTCTAAGACAAATATCGAAACACTAAAATAATTATCTTTGTTAAATTATTTTCGGTGGTTTAAGATGAATCCCATTGAAGAAGCTTTGAAAATAAAAGACCAGATTATAGCGTGGCGCAGGGATTTCCACATGTATCCAGAACTCAAATATGAAGAGGAAAGAACCTCCAAGATTGTGGAAGAACACTTGAGAGAGTGGGGCTATAAAATTAAGCGCGTTGGAACAGGAATAATAGCTGATATCGGAGAGGGTGATAAAAGAATAGCTCTTAGAGCAGATATGGACGCTCTGCCAGTTCAAGAGGAAAATGAAGTCCCTTACAAGTCTAAAATCCCTGGAAAGATGCATGCTTGTGGACACGACGCTCACACTGCCATGCTCTTAGGAGCAGCAAAAATCATAGCTGAACATGAAGATAAACTCCAAAATGCAGTTCGTCTAATATTCCAGCCGGCTGAAGAAGGGGGCAATGGAGCGTTAAAGATGATTGAAGCCGGTGCTCTAGAAGGAGTTGATGCAATCTTTGGAATACATGTATGGATGGACTTGCCAAGCGGAGTTTTTGGAATTAGAGATGGACCAATCTTAGCAGGTGCAGGAACATTCAGCATTAAAATAAAAGGGAGGGGCGGCCATGGGGCAGCACCCCACGAAACTATTGATCCAATTCCAATTACTGCCCAAGCAATTTTAGCATTCCAAACGATTGTAAGCAGAAATCTCAATCCAATTGAGACAGGCGTTGTGAGTGTGTGCGCAGTCCAAGGGGGCACTGCTTTTAACGTTATTCCAGAAGAGGTCGAAATGAAAGGCACTCATCGCTTTTTCAGTGAGGAGGTTAGGAGGTTAATAGAGAAAAGGATGGACGAAATTTTGAGAGGTCTAACCTCAGCTCATGGAGCAACATACGAGCTCGACATCAAAGAGCTTGTTCCACCAACGATAAATCATCCAGGGATGACGGAATTTGTGAGAAAAGTAGCTTTAAAATACGGCATGAGGGTTGGAGAGGTTGCCAAATCTATGGGTGCAGAGGATTTCGCATATTATCTCCAAAAAGTTCCTGGAATGTTCATACCCTTGGGAATTAGAAACGAAAAGAAGGGCATAATCTATCCGCACCATCATCCAAAATTCGATGTTGATGAGGATGTTCTTCATCTAGGGACTGCTTTGGAAGTTGCTTTAGCATTTAACTTCTCAAATTTATAGTTCCTTTTCTTTTTCTTTTGTTTGATTTTGTTATCTCTTATTACTAGTGTTGTTACAACTACGCATTGATCACTTTACAGAGTTTGCTAAACGAGCGTGAATGATTTATATTAACCATCAAAGTTCAAAATATGAACTTTGCTCACAGAAACTTTTATATTTTTGGCGTGAGTAGTATATGACTGAACAATTATAGACGGAGGTGTCCAGATGAATAGAAAGACAGTGAGCCTTCTTATTGTTGTATTAATGGTTCTCTCAGTAGTTCCAGCAACCTTTACAGAAGCAACCAATGTTTCTTCTTCACCAACTTCAATGCCACAGATAGAGTCAGGAATTCTTAAACTGAACGTTAATACAGAAGAACCAAAACAGTATACGTCACCCATGGAAAAAATTGATCCAAAACTCCTGGAAATCCTGAAAAACAAGACTAATGGAGATATTGCGAAATTGGACAGTAAAAATCTTATGTTTGTTCAGATTGTAGCTACAGAGGACATCGAGAGAGTTCTTACCAACGCAAAGATTCAGATTGTTGGGAGGACAGAAGTTGCTGGCATGACAGTGTACTTAGTGCTTATCCCAGTAAAAGAGGAGAGTGAAAAGACACTCTTAAAGATAGCATCCATTCCCCAAGTAAAGGCTATCACGAGGCCAAATCCATTTGAACCAATCGGCAAAATTAAGGAGCCCGATGCCGAGGATATCTCGGAGAATCTTGTAAACATCCCAGTATCAAAATACGCCTACAGAGTAGACTCATGGAAGCCAAAGGTCAGCATGGTAGATGGTATAAAGGTCTCAACTATGAAGTCCCTGGTTCCAGAAAAGCTTAGAAAGCTTAAGGTAGCGGACGGCTGGAAAGTTGCGGCTAGGGTGTTCCAAAGCAGCAGCCCGCTGACTACTTTGCAATCTACCACCATGGCGCTCTTGATGCTTGGTCTGATCTTGGGATTACAGGAAATGGAGTAAACGTTGCCGTTATAGATAGCGGTGTCGACTTTGGAAATCCTGACCTGCAGGATGCCTATGCGGTTGATATGAATCCAGACTCACCTTACTATGGATGGCCGATAGCCTTTGATGGAAACTCAATGCTCTGGTACCTTGTTCTCGGAGAAAAGTTTCCAAGTTACATCTTTTCCTGGTATGCTGACATGCCATTCACGATTACTCCAAAGCTTCTTGAGCGCTACATCGGTATTGGCTATCGCGGCGAGAATTTCACAACTGCCTTCACTACAGTGAGCCTTGCCAACATTCCAGATGACTACGAGAGGGCTGTAATTATAAATAACACTCTTAACTGGTTCGGCAATGTTACTAATGTTCTGCTTGTTGACGACGACGGTGGGGATATCTACGAGTTCTTCTATCTTATCTCACTCAACATGCTTGGTGTTAACTATACCTACTATGACGTCTGGTTCAATGAGAACTTCCTTAACGAGACTGGCCCAAGCCTAGAACTCATGAGCAACTACAGTCTAGTCATTTGGTTTACCGGTGGTGCCTATGACACAATAACCTACGACGACATCGAGCTCTGGAAAGCCTATCTCAACAATGGAGGAAAGCTTTGGCTCATCAGTGAGGACTATCTTTATACCTATGAAAAGACTTCCTTCACTCTGGATTACCTGCATGTGCTTGCATCCGTTCAGGACGTGCCAGTACCAACCATTATTGAGGACTACACTGGAGAGAGATACTACGGTGGAGAAGTTTACTGGGGAGCTTACATCAGCCCAACAGACATCTTCGCCGACTATATAGTTCCAGACTCTGAGGCAGAGCCACTACTCACGGGATACACGGCCTTTGCATACAGTCCAGACTTCGATGAGATACTCTTTGACGTCAAGCTCCCGCTTGACAAAGACCTGAACGTGCCGAGTGTTAGCGGTGAAATGAAGCTCGGTTATCATCCAGATCTTGCCTTATGGGCATATTGGGCTGGTGGTTATGTTCTCGTGACTGACAGCGAAGAAGCAGGCAAGTACGATACAGTTTACGTTGACTTGCTGCCATCAACAGTCATAGACTTCAACAAGGACGTTGGTCATACCAAGGATAACCCAGTAGTTCAACTGGACTTCCTTGACACGCTCGGTGGTCCTCTGGAGGTCGATACAAACCATGATGGGATACCTGACAAGGGGATAAGCATTGACATAAACGGCGATGGTATAAATGACGGCTGGTTCGGTCAAGATGGTTATGCTGACCTCTCTGGAGGACTAATATATTTCATAGCCGACGGTGAGACTCCAATACCGTACTCAGATGTAGTAGCGGAGAGATGGGGAATCCCACTCAAGATCCCAGAGGCTGGTGAACTCGTTGCCTTCATGATAGGCACTGACTTTACTTATGGAGGCGATCACGGAACACTCTGTGCAGCCGCCGTTGCCGCGAGGGGAAGAACTTACTATGGATACTACTACTCTGCAAACACATATGGAACCGCACCTGGAGCAAAGATAATCGCTGAAGGCTCACTGTACTCTGGTGGAATCTGGCTGGATTACATATTCTTCGCCGTTGAGGGTTACGATGGCATACCTGGAACCGGAGATGAAGCCCTTGTCGTCAGCAACAGCTACGGAAACTCTTACGTCATAAACAAGGGCTATGACTGGGAAGACAGGTTCCTCTACTGGATCACCTCAAATTATACACCATGGGTGAGCTTCCTCTTTGCGGCTGGTAATGGTGGTCCGGGTTATGGAACCGTCACAAGTAATGGCGCTTCGCCTGGAGTGATAACTGTTGGTGCTGCAGTTGAATACGGCTACAGGAACCTCTACGGCTATGATGGAGGACCATTAGGTTTTGAGTACGCTAACTACGGAGATGTTGCTGGATTCTCCAACAGAGGCCCAAACGCGCTCGGTCAGGTTGACCCCGACGTCTTGGCAGTAGGTATGTTTGCCGCAGGTAGCTTACCAGTTAACAGCGTTGGAAACGGTGTATTCGCCTCAGATCTGTGGGCAGGAACAAGCCTAGCAACCCCCATGGCAGCTGGAATAACTGCACTCGTTTACCAAGCATACTACGAGGCTCATGGCACGTTACCAACCGCACAGGAGGTCAAGGAGATACTCATGAGCACCGCTGACAACGTCAATCATGATGTCTTCAGCCAAGGTGCTGGATTCCTCAATGCATACAGGGCAGTTAAGGCTGCGATGGAGCTCGATGGAATAATAGTGTCACCCTCAATGTGGCAGGCTGGAGAGACCGAGTATCCAGCCTTTGCCAACATCATGTATCCAGGAGAGAGCGCCGAAAAGGTGTTTGAGATTAGGAATGCCAACACTACTGCCAACAAAGAGGTCGAGGTCTCTGCGGAGATATTCAAGAAGGTCGGCGAATACACATTCACAGTCAACTCGAGTCAGTTCGGAGAGCTAATAAGGATTGACCAGTACCTCCCAGAGGACGTTGACTTACTCAAGGTAACTGTCTACACACCGTACGAGCAGTTCCTCGAAGCTGGTTATATATATGCAGAGCTCTTTGCATGGACCGACGTCAACGGAAATGGAACCGTTGAATTCTGGTACGAGACCAACAGGATACAGTCAGATGTTAAAGCAGGTACAACACTCTCGCTAACACTTGGAAACCCACGGAGCAAGTTTGTCGATGGCCTGCTCTTCAGGCTCAGGAACGGTGGTGAGGTTAACTACGTCAAGCTCGAATTCTACAAGCGCGTCCCATGGAGCTGGGTAGAGATAACACCGGAAACTGTGCTTGTCCCAGCTAACGGCACGGCAGTGTTTTCAGTCAAGCTCACGGTTCCAGAGGATACTGCTCCAGGAATCTACGAGGGTGCAATCTACCTCAAGTACGACGGAGTCGAGACTACTGTACCTGTCAGCGTCGTTGTCGCAGCTCCAGTACCTGAGTTCGAGTTTGGAGGATACACAAACTCAACCGGCCTCTACGACAACAGCAACGTGTACGGCTACATGGACTGGTGGTGGAGGTATGAGAGCGGCGACTGGAGGCTGTTCTACTTCAACGTGCCTGAAGACATGAATGTAAGCGAGACATACATAATCACCGATGTTGCATGGGATGGAGCCTATCCGACGGATATCAATCTCCACGTACTTGGACCGCTCGTGGACGACTGGAGCATGATGAACCCGGACGTCTTCGGGCCATACACCCTTTACGAAATAGCTAGAAGTGATGACAGCTATATGGGCAGTGGAAGGTTCGCCTACAAGACCACAAGCGGTGGACCGAGGGAGATTATCGCGGCTCCAGCCCAGAATGGCCTGCATGCAGTATGGCTCCACAACGTGCTCTTCGATGGTCTCTCAGACCATAGAACGTTCTATGGAAGGATTGGCACCGCAAAGGTAACTCCAAGTGCCATTGAGGCTGTAGTCGAAGAGCCAGATGGAGAGTTCAACGTCCTCTTCAAGAGAAGCTATGACTTTGGAAACCTCACTACTGACGCCTATGGTCTAATAATCCCTGAGAAATACCTTAACGTGCTCGCACCACCAACTGAGGAGTCACACTTCTACGTAATTCAGGTCAACGAGTCAGGACAGCTCGATGTAGTTCTCACAAGCATATATGACGACCTCGCTGGGCTTGACCTCGACTTATATGTCTACTACACCACGGACTTCGAGAATCTTGAAACTGTAGGAAGCTCAACAAGTCCGTATGCAGACGAGAGGGTAACTATAGACTTCCCAGAGCCAGGCTACTACATTATCGAGGTTTACTCATGGTACAACCCGGCATTTGGGGACACCTACTACGACCTCTACATCTACGACTACGAGAAGAAGAACGTTGACACAAGCGTTGCAAAGGTTGATGAGAACGAGTACAGCATTACGGTTGGGTATTCACTTCATGAGCCGAACTTCGTTCAGCTTGCAGAAAGCGGTGAGCCACTGCTTGGTAAGCTCTTCATAGGTTCAGTCTACGCACCGACCCTTATACAGGTTCCAATGAAGGTCATAATAAGCAATGCTTCCTTAACGGACATTGAGGTTTCCTCAATGAGCATCGAGCCAGATGTGATAGAGGTCGGAGACACAGCAAATGTCACATTCATCCTGAGGAACAGGGGTGAGAAGACTGCATATGACGTTGTCGTTGAGCTTCTTGATGAGAACGGAAACGTCCTCGCTAGCGACACTATTAATGAATTCGCACCAAGCGATGTCTATGAAGCCTACTACATCATACCGCTCAATGACACTGAGATCCACAGCTTCACCATCGTTGTTAAGGCGCTTAACGACAGAGATGAGAGCAACAACAAGTACTACTTCACTCTCAGCGCAGCAGAGCCAGGCTTCCTCATGAATGAAGGTGATGCCTATGTTCCGTACACCTACAGCAACATCTCAGCATACGGCGAGGTCGTTAAGGTCGAGCCGCTTGAGATAACTGACAGTGGCGGAAGCTACGGCATATCAGCTAATCTCGCTGGAGAAGGCAAGCTCATCTTAGTGCTTCCGGGCTCAACAGAAAACGTTACTATAAGCGTAATTAGACCTTGGGCGTACTATAGTCTCCTCCTCAACCCGTTCGACGACGTCAGTCTCGGCCAGGGTGAGGTTCCGTACGTCATAACCGTCAACGGAACACCCAAGTTCAACCCGTTCGCAGTTCAGAAGGTCAGGGAGGCTCTCAACAAGCTCATCAGCAGGAACTATGTCGTTGAGTCAATAATAGGCGAGAATACTACACCAATGTACGGACCAGTAAAGTACTGGGATGCCCTCTACGGAGTGCTCTTCAGCATTTACAACATGACTGGCGTTGTAAGCTACGACGAAGAACAGGCACTGACGGAGATAGATGAAGCCCTCAGTGAGGCCGCAGAGGAGCTTGCCAAGTACAATTACACACTCGAAAAGGTCAACGGCACCTGGCTGTTCAACGGAGAGCCTGTAACGATAACTGGAATTGGAAGGGTCGAGGACTTCAGGCAGGACATAGCCCACTACATCGCAGACCTCCTCGAGAAGGCTGGAATACATGTCGAGCTCAACATAATTGACAGAAGTACTGCGGGTCTAATTGTATATGTCAATCCAGACTACACCAAGAACTTTACGTGGGCGTTCTACACTGAGGGATGGATTAGTGGCAGAATACTAAACAAGGATGAGATTCCAGAGTATCTATGGTGGTTCTACGCTCCATATGGATTCTACCCGAGCTGGGCCGTCAGGTACTATCCAACGCTTACCGTCAGTGATGTAATCGCCGAGTTTGGAGGCTACAACGAGACTATTGAAGGCCTCAGGCTCTACTACTATGACACCCCAGAAAAGCTTGCAATGATAGCGAACTTCACTGTAGTGGAGCTCACGGACATGCTGATGAACGCGACTGACGATGACCAGAAGCTCGACCTTGAGAAGCTCATCATATATCTTGGCATAAAGGACGGTGTCAGGGACTTCATAGCGGCAACCTATGAAGGAGCCAATGACATAATCAAGGGCTACGACCTCGTTGACTACGAGGGTAAGAAGCTCCTCATAATAGCATTTGAGAACAATGACTGGAGAACAGGGTTCTGGTTCACAGTTGACTACAAGCTCCACGTTGAGCAGTATACCGAGGAAGTCGTCGAGGAAGTTGAGGAAGTTGAGGAGACCATAGAGAACGTTGTAGAAACAGTTCAGGATGTTATCGAAGAGCTCACCAACGTTACCGAAACGGGCGAGAGCATAGAGGAGACCCTCCAGGTGCTTGAAGAGGTCACAGAGGAGAACCCAGAGGTCATTGAAGAAGTAGCAGAGCAGCTCAACATGACTGTTGAGGAGGTTCAGGACATCATCGAGGACACCCACGTCGAGCAAATTGACGAACAGACCACGGCGCTAATGGTCATAGCGAGCGAGCTTAACGGTGATGCAGAGATAGTCAAAGATGAGACAGATGTTACAGTTGAAGAAGTTAAGGAAGGCAGGGAGGAAGTCAAGAAAGCTGAGGCAAAGATAGTTGTTGATGGTGACCACGGCACAGTTGTCACACTTGCCATCAAGCTACCGCTTGACATTGATGAGTACAATGTTACGGTCAATGATGCAGACCTGCTCGGAACCCAGCTCATTCCGAAGGATACATATTCACTACTTGTAGTAACAATTAGACTTCACTCACCAGCAGAAGTTGACGTGACAGCTATTGACAAGGAGGAAGAGAGACGGCAAATTAACTATGTCCAGACTCTCAACTTCATCAATTACATGTACTACAAGAAATATATCAAAGAGTTCGAGAATCTTTACAACAAGAGCGTTGAGCTCGGGATTGACAATGCAATTATTCAGGAAGCTCTTAACTACAAGCAGATTGCAGAGCAGTACTTCAAGGCTGCAGAGGGGTATGGTCCAATAATCAACAACCTTGGTAATCCAAGGATTCTAATGCCACTTAGAAAAGCATACCTCAACATGAAGAAAGCAGTAGAAATTCTAGAGAAGGCTACAGAGGAAGCTGAAAGCTCTTGAAATCTTTCTTTTCTTCCCTTTTGACTTTTCTAGTTCTTTTATCCAGTAACATAGTCCTTAACTGACGAAAACTTTATATTGGATTCTACTGACAAAAGTTTGAATACTACATGGGGGTGTAGTAATGCCAGCAACTTTTGCCCTTGTAATATTAGGTGCTTTTCTCTTGTTGATGCTTGTTTTGAGCGTTAAAGTTATCAGACCGTATCAAAAGGGTCTCGTTGAAAGACTTGGAAAGTTCAACAGAATCTTAGAGCCGGGAATTCACTTCATCATACCCTTTATGGAAAGGGTTAGGATAATAGACATGAGAGAGCACGTCATTGATGTTCCGCCGCAGGAAGTTATCTGTAAGGATAACGTTGTCGTTACAGTTGATGCCGTCGTTTACTATCAAGTTATTGATCCGGTAAAAGCCGCATACAACGTCAGCGACTTCCTCTTGGCTATCATCAAGCTTGCACAGACAAACTTGAGGGCAATAATTGGTGAAATGGAGCTTGATGAAACATTAAGCGGAAGAGACATAATAAACGCTCGCTTGAGAGAAGAATTAGACAAAATCACAGATCGTTGGGGTGTGAAGATTACAAGGGTTGAAATCCAAAGAATTGATCCGCCGAGGGATATACAAGAGGCAATGGCCAAGCAAATGACTGCTGAGAGAGAAAAGAGGGCAATGATTTTGATAGCTGAAGGTAAGAAGGAGAGCGCAATCAAGCAAGCTGAGGGTGAAAAACAGGCGAGAATTTTGAGAGCAGAAGGTATCAAGCAAGAACAAATCCTAATTGCTGAAGGTCAAGCTGAGGCTATAAAGAAAGTTCTTGAGGCTTTGAGACTGGCTGATGAAAAGTATCTCACGCTTCAATATATTGAGAAGCTTCCAGAGCTGGCTAAGTACGGCAACCTAATAGTTCCATATGATACGGAGGCATTAATTGGCTTGTTGAGGGTTCTTCAAAAAGTTGGCAAGACAAAGCTGCCAGAGCCGAGAGAAAACCCGCCTAGAGATTCATCAAAAATGGGGGAAACAGAAAACGATAAAACTGATGAAGAATTAAAGAAAGTCTGGGAGTGATGTGTGATGGATTATTCCCCCTCTTACTTTTAATTTTAGGTTTGTTAATAATAGTCCTTGACATGATGGTTGCAGCGTTTATAACGCCGATTGGAATAGCCTTTGCCATTCTTGGCTTGTTGCTTGTGTTTGATGTGAATTTCAACATTGCCTTTGTAGTATCATTAGTTGCTGCGGTTATCAGCTATCAGCTCTTTGCCAGATTTATAAAGAAAGAAACCATTGATATTGGAAAGCCCAAATACACCTTTGAGCTTAAAGGGAAAAGAGGAAAAGTGAAGAGAATTAAAGGAGACGAAATTTGGGTTGAGCTTGAGGGAGAGGAATGGCTTGCTAAACCTCTCGATGATGTTAAAGAAGGAGATGAGGTAGTTGTAGTTGATATTGATGGGGTAAAGCTCATTGTTCGCAAAGCTTGATTAGATTTTTAAATCCCCTGTCCCTTTTTTATTAAGGTGGCTCAAATGAAGATATACGTGAAAGTTTATCGTGTTCAAGGTGAGATTTTGCTGGCAGCGTGTGATGAGGAGTTGTTGGGGAAGACCTTCAGAGAAGGCGAGCTTAAGTTAGAGGTTAAGGAAAGATTTTACAAAGGCGAGCTCAGAGATATTGAGGATTTAGAGAGACTTTTAGAGGAGGCGACAATAGCCAATCTTGTGGGAGAGAGATGCGTTAATAAGGCCATTGAGCTTGGTTATGTCAGCGAGGATAGGGTTTTATACATTCAGGGAGTTCCCCATGCACAAATGGCCAAAATGCTATGGTGAGTTTGGGGTGATAGTTATGAGTGAGAGATTCTGTTATAGATGTGGGATAGGTGAGAGTGAGGGAGGGCCTCTAATAGATGGACTGTGTCAAGTTTGCTTCAGAAAAGAGAATCCTGTACTTCTAATGGAGAGTGAACTCAACACCGAGTTATGCCAGAACTGTGGGAGCTATAAAAAGAAAGGGGTGTGGGTTGATCCGCAAAATTACGAACTTGACCAGCTGATATTTGAAGTTGCTGAAAATGCTCTGCTTGAAAATTTAGCATTAGATGAGCGCGTCAAAGAAATAAGAATAATCCCAAAGGAGGAGCTTGATGAGATTGAAGAGCTCCCAGTTGGCGTTGCATACGTAAGTTACGAGCCAGTTAACTGGCACATTGACTACTTTCCTGCAATTGTCATTTATGAAGTTGAAGTCAAAGCTCGCATACACGAACTTCAAAAAGAACTGCACTATGAAAAGAAGACTGTTACAGTTTATGTAAGGCAGACGGTTTGTCCGAGATGTCAAAAGTTCCTTGGAGGCTACTTCGAGGCTATTCTGCAAGTTAGGGCTGAGGACAGAGAGCTGACTAAGGAGGAGAGAGACGAAATTGTAAAGCTCGTCCAAGAGAAAGTGGATGAGATAATGAAGAAGGACAGAATGGGGTTTATTCAAGACACCGTTGAGCTTGATGAGGGTATTGATTTCTACATGGGCTCTACAAGGTCGGCAAGAAAACTTGCTCAAGCAATAAGAGACAAATATGGTGGAACTATAAGTGAAGCATATGAGCTTGTAGGTCTTGACAGACAGACGAGCAAAGAAGTTTATAGGACGAGTGTAAGTGTTAGACTGCCCAAGTTCAGAAAAGGGGACATCGTTAGTGACAAGAATGGAAATGTATATCGTGTCGAAGAAGTTAACGGAAAAGGCATGAACCTCACAAACCTAGCAACTCATGAAAGCGAGCACAAAGACTGGAAGACTATAAAGAGAGAGGGTGTTGATCTGGTTGAACATGAGAGGAAGGAAGCCATGCTCACAAGCTTAACTCCTAAAGAGGCTCAATTCATGGATATGGAAAATTATGAAACATTCGAAATTGAGAGGCCGAAGATTGATCTGAAGGAAGGAGAAATCTACAAGCTTGTGAAAATTAAAGGCAAATACTACATTGAGAGTAAAAAGGAATAATCTCACAACTTTTATAATTCTTGGCGTTTCTCTTTTTCTTGGGTGATAAAATGAGGGTTATAGGTGTTGATCCTGGAACAAGGAGCTTTGACGTTATTGGTCTCGAGGATGGAAAGATAAAGCTCGACTTAAGCTTTCCAAGTGAAGTTGTAGCTGAAGAGCCAAGTAAAATTGTAAAAGCCATTGAAGAGTTCAACGCTGATATAATAATTGGGCCTTCTGGCTATGGAATTCCGCTGAAGCACATTAGTGAGCTAACTGAGAAAGACAGATTTGAGATGACCCTTGTTAGGGAAGAGGAGATGATGCAAATCCCCGTTTTAATTGGTCTCCAGAAGATGGTTGATGAGATGAGAGAAAAAGAGATGAACGTTTGGTTTATTCCAGGAATAATACACCTCCCAACGGTGCCCGAATTTAGGAAATACAACAAGATTGACATGGGAACTGCAGATAAACTGGCAATAACTGTTTTAGCAATCTACGATCAAGCTAAGCGCTTAAGCATTCCCTATGAAGAGGTTTCATTCGCTTTGCTTGAGGTCGGCTTTGGCTACAACTTTGCTGGAGCAGTTGACAAAGGAAAGATAGTCGATGGAATTGGCGGAACTATCTTCCCCGGGCCGGCATTTGTCAACAGCGGCGCTTTGGATGGAGAGGTTGCTTATCTGATTGGTGAGATAAGGAAGTGGCACCTCTTCTACGGAGGGGCTTCAATAATAGCAACTGGTGAGATTTTATCTCCAGAAGAGTTTGCCAAGCGCTTAGATGAGGAAAGCTTTGCAAAAGCTTGGGAAGCAATGAAAGACGGCTTTGTAAAAGCCATAGCAAGTGAACTGGCAGTTATTGAAAAGCCGAGGGAGATAATCCTCTCTGGAAGGCTTATGCGCATCAAAGAGCTTAGGGAAGATGTTAAAGATCTCCTCGAGGAAAAGTTCGGTTTGCCTGTGGTTAAGCAGAGAGGCTTGGAAGGAAAAGCCAAAGAGGCTGCTCAGGGAAGTGCAATAATCGGCGATGGTCTCTTGGGGGGTCAGTTTAAGGATTTAGTTGAACATGTTGAGATTAAAAAAGCTAGAGGAAGTGTTTTAGATTATGTTAAGTTTCCTCTGAATCTTTAGCTTTTCCACATTTTTGCCCGTCAACCTTTTTAACCTTTGGTTTTGAACCTTTAGCGGTGAAGAAAAATGAGCAAACGAGTTGTAATTATTGGTGGTGGAGCTGCAGGAATGAGTGCTGCTTCAAGGGTCAAGCGTTTAAAGCCTGACTGGGATGTTAAAGTCTTCGAAGCAACGGAATGGGTAAGTCATGCTCCTTGTGGAGTGCCCTACGTTGTTGAAGGAATTTCCCCAAAAGAAAAGCTGATGCATTATCCTCCAGAGTTCTTCATAAAGAAGAGGGGCATTGATCTGCACTTAAATGCTAAAGTTGTGGAAGTTGAGCAAGGACAAGTTAGGGTTCAAGAAAAAGATGGTGAGCATAAATATGAGTGGGACTACTTGGTTTTTGCCAACGGGGCCTCCCCTAAGCTTCCACCAATTGAAGGAATTGACTTAGAGGGAGTTTTTACAGCTGATTTGCCTCCCGATGCAGTTGCGATAAGGGAGTATATGCAGAAATATGATGTTAAAGATGTAGTGGTTATCGGAACGGGATACATAGCACTAGAAATGGCTGAAGCCTTTGCTGCTCAAGGAAAGAATGTAACGCTCATTGGGAGGAGCGAAAGAGTTCTAAGGAAAAGCTATGACAAAGAAATCACAGACATCGTCGAGGCAAAGCTTAGGGAGCACATAAATCTCCGCCTGCAGGAGCTAACAATAAGACTTGAAGGCAAAGAAAGGGTTGAGAAAGTCGTTACTGATGCAAACGAGTACAAGGCTGATTTAGTTGTGATAGCAACGGGAATAAAGCCGAACATTGAGCTGGCAAAGCAGCTTGGCGTTAGAATTGGAGAAACTGGTGCAATATGGACGAATGAAAAGATGCAGACTAGTGTTGAAAATGTTTATGCGGCTGGAGACGTTGCTGAGACAAAGCACATAATTACTGGGAGGAGAGTCTGGGTTCCTCTAGCTCCACCAGGAAATAAGATGGGCTATGTTGCTGGCAGTAATATAGCTGGAAAGGAAATACACTTCCCTGGAGTTCTTGGCACTTCAATAACAAAGTTCATGGACTTGGAAATCGGAAAGACAGGTTTAACTGAAAGCGAGGCATTGAAGGAGGGATACGATGTTAAGACAGCTTTCATTGAAGCAAGAACAAAGCCTCACTACTACCCCGGTGGAAAGAAAATCTGGCTCAAGGCAGTGGCAGATAAGGAAACAAATAAGCTCTTAGGACTTCAAGCTGTTGGTTCAGATATACTTCCGAGAATTGACGCATTTGCTGTTGCGTTACAAGCTGGTTTTACGACAAAAGACTTATTCTTTGCCGATTTAGCCTACGCTCCACCATTTGCACCGGTGTGGGATCCACTAATAGTGCTGGCAAGGGTTTTGAAGTTCTGACTTCTTATTTTCTTTTTCGCTTTTTCATAAGCTTTATCATAATAACTTCATGTGAAAATTTTCTCAATCGAAAGATTTTTCAGATGGAAGTTATTAACCTCGATGGGGTGAATAAATTGAAATCAAAGGTTGCAGAGAGAGAATTTACGCTTCCTTGGGATTTTCTTAAGGAGGTTTTGAAGAATTCGCAGATTGTTGTGAGATATTTCCCGTACTTTGACAACATAGAAGAGCGCAATGGAGAGCTCTATGTGAGGTTTAAAGTTCCAAAATTCCTCTTTAATTTTGGATTTGAGTTCAAGCTTGAGGCTGGATTTGAAGAGAATAAGTGCATTTACACATTTAAGGGTGATAAGGGAATTCTAACGATTACGTTTGAGTGCTTGGACAACAAGCTTAGAGTTGAAGCGAGCTGGTCTGGATTTGGAGAATTCATGATGGGCAAAAATCTTGAGATATTTGCAAACGGCATAGCTGATTCTATCAAACGCTTTTGCCAAAGCCAGGCCGAAGTTTATGAAAAATGCGAGATATGCAAAGCTGGAGAAAAAATTACCGCTCACATCAAAGAGCTGACACCTTCAACTCTTCCTTCACTTTTAATGAGGCTTTGCCTTTCTAGTGGCAGTGCAGACATTGAAATCCGAGGAGAATCAGTGGATAAAGAAGAGTCATTTAAGGCATATGTGAAAGATGGAAAGTTGACTCGCTTTGTATTTATCTCAAAAAGCAAAGTTATTGACTTTGAGATGAATGTTGATTTGAAAGATCTTGAAAAAGAAAGAGATGTCTTCAGGGATGTTCCGATTTCTGGAGCGTTTAAAGTTACGGTCTCTCCTTTTAAATTCTAATTTTCTTGAGCGTGATTAGGCTAAGCACTGCAAAAACTCCAGCCGCTGTAAAGTTTATCAAAAATCCGCCGCTATATACTATGAATCCGCTGGCAAAGCTCCCTATTATGTAGCCGATTGAGTTAACTAAATTAAAAGTTCCCATTGCGGCGCCTTTTTCCTTCTCACCAGCGAGCTTCCCAACTATGGACGTTGAGGAGATGCTGATAAAAGACCATGAGTAACCAGCTAGAAAATACGATAGGAAAGCAAACGGCAACAAATATGGGGTAAGTATACCAACAATTAAAGTTATTACTCCAAGAAGCCTCAGCGTTATTCCTTCTCTTAAGACCTTCGTGTTATCTCTGTTCTTAAGCATTAGTCCAACTCTTAGATACATGAACGCTGAAACCGCTGAATTTAAAATTGCTGCTAAGTAGATAACTCTCCTCTCAAATCCGCTCTCCACTAAGAGGACAGGAAACTGTGAGAAGTACATGCCGGCTGAAATCCAGAACAAAAGAAGGGCTAGATAGAACTTCCCAAATCTTGGCTTTCGTATGTTGGTGTGGAGTATGAAAGTCGGAAGATAGCGGGTTTTTTCGACAACGTAGTTTCCAAAAACTTTGATGCTCTTCCTGTTAATATATATTGGGATTTCTCTCATGGTTTTGGCTCCCCATATGAGTGAGGGGACATTGAGGATAGCAAATAGAAGCAGGAGCTGTCTTATTGTGAGATACTGTGATAGAGCAAATCCTAGACCAAGTCCAAAAACCCATGCCCATCCGCTTATCTCGTTGAACTTTCCGATTCCATAGTCCCAGCTGTGCTTTCTAACGCTCCTAAGAACTAAGACTATTGGAACTGAAAGAGTTGATGCTAAGAAGAAGGAGTAAACGGCATTGAGCAGAATAAACTCCGTTGGGCTGTCTGTGAAAGAGAGGGCTGTTAGGAATATACTCACGCTGAGAAATCCGAGGAGTATGAAGACTTTTCTCCTTAACGTTTTATCGCTCAGCTTTCCCCAAAACAAGCTGCCGATCATTGAGGATAAGCTTGCGAGAGAGTTCATTATTCCAACCATCTGGGCATTTCCGCCAAGCTGGAGGAGGTAGAGGGGCATTAGGATTGAGCTTCCGCCAGTTGAGATTTTGAAGGGCACGAAGGAGTAAAACCACTTAGGAACCTTTGATATTCCATAATACCTATGAGAGACTTTCTTTGCATGCATTGTGGCGTTTATTCTTTGACTCATCCAAATCACCTTGAGGCTTGTGAGGAGCAAATTTGGGTTTATAAAGGTTTATGTTTTCATAAGAGATGTGATGAACAGTTATGTGCAGAAGATTGTTGCTAGAAAGAATTTCTCTGTGTCAATGGGACAAAAATAAAGCAAAAAGAATAGGTAAGCTTGGGCTAATACCATCGGGTATACCAATATGCCCCTCTACCGTAAATCCATCCGGGCCTTTGCCAGGGTGGAAGATAACTAAAAGGCCCATTTCCTGGCCATGGTCCAGCCCATCTACCCCTACCAGACCAACCTCTTCCTCTACCTCTTCCCCATCCTCTTGGCATGAGCGTCACCTCCATTTGCTTTTGACCAAACCAAATCTAACGCAAAAATAAAAATTTCAAAGGAAAAGGTTCACCAGTCCCACCAGTATGTCCACCTGGGGTAGTAGTATGGATAGTAATTCCTAAGCCATGCATAATATCCCCATGGTCCTCCAAAGAGCCACCAGCACGCTCCCCTTCCAAAGAGCCATCCAGGTCTCAGCCATGGTGGAAGCCAACTGAATGGGCCGTTTCCAGGCCAAGGCTTCCACCAATACCAACCCCAACCCCACGGCATCACCACCACCTCCAAGGAGCGTTCTTTGGGATGAAAAATGGGCAAGCGGGATCATCAGCGTGAACAGTTAGATTCCAAAATTCACACTTGCCATCCTTATAGTGGATGCAATCCTTGTGCCTTGGTGGCTCTGGTATCGGTGGTCTTGCTGGCATTGGGAATGGAGGATAGTAAGCTTGTGGCTGAGGAGCGGGTGGGTAGTATGGTGGGACTTGAGATTGTTGAGTTAGATAGTATGCCTGTGGTGGAGCCTGGAAATGTTGTGGGTATTCGGGTGATTGTGGAGCTTCGCCTTTGCTTATCTTTTCAACAGCTTCCTTTATCGGGGTTCCTGGTGGAAATGTGTAAACCTTAATTCCTGCAGCTTGTAGGGCAGCCATTGCGTTTGGGCCAAGTTGAGGAGCAATCACTGCATCAACGCCTTCATTTACGAGCATTTGCACAACCATTGGATCCGCTCCACTGGAGGCATTCATGGCTTCGTTTTGGATAGTTCTAACGTTTTTAATCTCTCCATTTTCTATATCGACGATTGTAAACACGGGTGCCCTTGCAAAGACTGTTGAGATTGTGTCTTCTAACCCTCCACGGTTTGAACTTGGTATTGCGATTCTCATGAGATCACCCCATTATGTGCATATGCAAAAAAAGCTTAAAAGGTTTATTGGACAAATTTGAGTATAACCAAAGGTTAAAATTGAATAATGCAGTTTTAGCTACTGCAAATAGTCTTTAGAACATTTTTCTGGGCTGTTAATAAGGATTATAACACCCACGATCACACAAGAGAAGCAGCAGAAGAGCTTGGCTTGAAGCCCGGAGATAAAGTTAAAGCTATAATAAAAGCTACAGAAGTTATAATTGAAAAAGAGTAGTGTTTCTGTTTTTCCTTTTTGCCTTGTTTTTGCAAATTAGCAGCCTCAAACGAAACCTAAAGCAAAAATAAAAACTTAAATTTTCTTGATTTTTGTCGTCAGATCAAGAGGCCGGGCATAGTATGGAGCGCTCGTAACTATTATATCAGCAACTTTGGCATAATCTTCGATATTGCTCTCGTCTATGTTTCCCGCAACGGCTATTTCAAGCCTTGGATTCAAAGCTTTAAGCTTTGGAACGAGCTCTCCAAGTTCTTCAATCGTAAAGTGGTCTAAGAGCAAGATATCAGCAATCTTTGCATATCTGTAAGCTTCTTCCCTGCTCCTTGGCTCAATCTCGATTTTCCTTAAAGATTTGATGTCTTTGAGCTCTCCAACAACGTTTAAGTGGTTTTGAGTTATCAAGATCGAATCGCTCAGCGAATTTCTGTGATAAAAGCCACCTCCAGCTTTTACAGCCTTCAGCTCGAAATATCTCATTCCTGGGTGAGTCTTCCTTGTTGTTGCAACTACAACGTTAGGATTGACTTTTCTTGCTATCTCAACCAGCTGCCTTGTTTTAGTTGCAATTGCACAGGTTAAAGAAAGGAATGTCTGAGAAATCCTCCAGAGCTTGAATAGCTCTTTAATATCGCCCTGAGCCTGGAAGATTACATCACCTGCGTTAAATTCTTCCCCGCTTCTGATATATTTAATCACCTTTAATCTTCTCCTTTCATAGAATCCTGCCAAGTCTTCCGTGCAAGCTGCTATCCCTCTTTCTCTCGATATTATCTTTAATTCCCCTTCACCCTCGATTCTAAGCAGTTCTGTCGTCTCATCGAAATACGGACAGTCCTCAAAGAGATAAAGCTCAAAGAAATCCAGCATTTTTCTCACCCCACAATTCTAACGTTTGAAGCTTTAAAGATAACGTAGAACTCTTTTCCTTCCTCAATGCCGAGCAGATCGCAGGAGTTTGGTGTTATTACAGCTTTAAGCTCCACACCATCGAGCTTAATCCTCAGCCAGACTAAGTGTCCCTTCCTTGAAACCTCAGACACTTTACCAATGAAAACGTTCCTTGCCGAGCTTTCAATTGGCTCTTTCGCTATTATGATGTTCTCCGGTCTGATTGACACCCTAACTTCCTCTCCAATCTCAGCTCTGTCTGTGCTGTAAATTCTCAGCCCATTAACGCTTAACACAGTTAAATTACCCTCAGCTCCAACGACTCTGCACTTCAAAATGTTTGTTCCGACAAAATCAGCGACAAAGTCGCTTGAGGGTCTTGAAAATACTTCTTCCGGTTCTCCAATCTGCAGAACTTTGCCGTCTCTCATCACAACTACTTTCGTCGCTAAGCTGAAAATGTCATCAAAGTCATGAGTAACGTGTAGAACTGTTGTCTGGTACTCTTGAATTGCCTTTTTAACAAGCCTTCTCAGCTTTTCCCTAGTCTTTACATCGAGAGCTGAAAAAGGCTCATCCATGAGGAGGAGCTTCGGCTTGACAACTAAAGCCCTCGCTATTGCCGCTCTCTGCATCTCACCTCCACTAAGTGTTGTTGGCATCCTGTGGAGTAGATGGTCAATTTTCAAAACCTTCGCTATTCTTTCAACCTCTTCCTTGATTCTCTCTTCATCATTGATTTTCTTCCTCAAACCGTAAGCTATGTTGTCGTAAACAGTCATGTGTGGAAAGAGAACGTAGTCCTGATAAACCACGCTGACTCCACGCTTCTCTGGAGGTAGATGAGTTATGTCTCTCCCTTCCAGGATTATCTTTCCCCTTTCTGGCTTGTAGAATCCAGCTATTGTTTCCAGCAATATTGATTTTCCACTTCCTGTAGGGCCAATTATCGTTACATATTCTCTCTTTTCGACTCCCAGAGAGACATCCACAAGCTTGAACTCACCTAAATCAATGCTCAAATCTCTGATTTCAAGAAACATTTGTACCACCCTCTAGCTTTTCAAATGCAAGGATGGCCATGAAGGACACAACTATCAGAACTATTCCACTCGTTATTGCCATCCCAATGTTGCCGTAGGATATGTTCAGGTAAAGCGTTACCGGCAGAATTTCTGTGTTCATGTAGCTTCCTCCAGCTAGGATAAGCACTGCCCCGAAGGCACCCATGCATCTTGCGAAGGTTATGATTGTTGAAGCGAACAGACCGTTCTTTGCCAGAGGAAGTGTGACGTTTTTGAAAGTTTCAAATTCCCCGTAGCCGAGGCTTCTCGAGACGAGCTCATACCTTATACTTATTGATTCAAAGGTTGAGTAGGAAATCCTTGTCGCATAAGGCAGAGCAGTGAAAATTTGAGCAACAACTATACCAAGTTTTGTGAAGACGATCTTTATTCCAAGGTCTTGGAGGGCTTCTCCAACTGGTGTCCTTCCGAAGAGGAGAAGCAATGCTAACCCCAAAACAAGCTCTGGAAAAGCCATTGGGAGGTCGAGGATTGATTTGACTATATTCTTCCCTGGGAAGGAAAATCTTGAAAGGGCATAGCCGATTGGAATTGCTATCAACATAACAATCAACGTAGAAATTGAAGCTGTTATGAGGGATAGCTTGAGGGAGAAGAGCATTTCCTCTGATTTTAATGCTTCAGCAATATCTTTGGGGTTTGGAACAACAAAGAGCGACGCTATCGCCAAGAACAGAAAAAATGTGAACAAAAGGGAAACAAAAATGCAGAATCGCTTAAAGTTCAGCCCTTCCATGGCCTGAACCCCCACTTCTCCCAGATTTCGGTATGGTTAGCTATAAATTCGTTAAAGGCTTTAGCCACTTCTAAATGTCCATCTTTCTCTGCACAGACGGTTACAGCCGTTGGAATTGTCTTTATGATATTCTGCTCCGGTGGAATTTGAATAACCTCAATCTTGCCCTTTGCTTGTGCCCAAGTTGTCATATCCTCCCAGATTATAGCGGCATCAGCCTGTCCAGTCGTGATGTATATCAACAACTGGTTTACAGTTGGCGTGAACGTTACGACATTCTTGCTCACGTTTTCCCAGAGGCCATTCTTTTCAAGCATTTTCTTTGCAACTTTTCCTATGGCACAGGCCTTTGGATCGCCTAGAACAACTCTAACACCGGGCTTTGCTAAGTCTTCAAGTGAATGAATGTTCTTTGGATTACCCTTTGGAACGGCTATTACTGGGATGTGCAAGGTGACATTCTTCACCGTGTCATTCAGAACGTAGCCTTTATCCATGCCAACTTTGGTATAGTACCAGGCTCCAGGAATGAAGACATCACAGCCGCAGGTTGTCTGCAGAATGCCAAATATTTCGCTGCTTCCACCGTAGTGAACCTCAACCTTTGCACCTGTTTCATTCTCAAACATTCCTATGAGCTCGTTCATGGGCTTCATCAAGCCAGCTCCTGAACATACAACAACTGTTTGCCCTTCGAACTCCTTTGTGCTTTTGTTAACTTGGGCTTTTTCGCCAATGCATCCGCTTGAAATTACACTAAAAATCAAAACACATAGCAAGAGCAGAGTTGGCGTCTTTTTCATGTTATCACCGAAAAATGCACATATCTGAAAAATTTAAACATTTTGCGTAAACAAAAAAGTTAAAGTAAATAGAAACGCTTAACTAACTGCTACCGTGTACTTTCTGCTTTCTTTTGAAAATCCTCTAAAGCAGCCTAACTTCAGCTTTTCTATTGCTTTCTCAATATCAACAACCTTCATGGATGCAATATGGGTTATTCCCGTTCCTTTAAAGAACTCTGGCAAAGCCTGTCCAGTTGGCCCTGTAAGGAGAATAATTTTTGCATTCTTTGCTCTTTCAGCTATCATATCAACAGTTCCGTTTACTATACAAGTTGCACTTGCAATAACTGCATCCATCTCTGGCAGAAGCCAGTACTCTAAGGAATCGCTCAGTGTTTCTCTGTCCCACAGCTTCGGATTTCGCTCAAAGACATAGAGCTCAAAACCTCTCTCCCGCAGAGCCTTAACTATCGGCGGCATATTTCCAATAACTGCCACCTTTTCAATATCATCAGGGAGGAGCTCTACTGCGTCGATCCACTCCGCATTACTTAGATCAATGTGATATTGAGAAACTGCATTTATTGCTGCTAAAGCTAGAGTTCTTTCGACAACGTTCAGACTGTCAGCCTTTTTTATGAACTCCTCAAGGCTAGGTTCTTCGATTGAGTTTTCGTATCTTTGGATTTCCTCAGGTAAAGTCATAGCAACTCCGAGGGCTTTGCCCTTTTCACCCTCGACGAGAACGTAAGTGTATGGCAGTCCAAATGAAAAATCGATGAGTTCCAAGCCTTTTGCAAGCTTCAGCGCTTCTTTTTTGAATTTCCTCAACAGCATTTTATCACCCTCTATCAACTCTAATTCCTTCCAGACCCTCTATTCCGAGCTCAGGAATTTTAAACTCTCCATCTTCATAAATAATCGTCGGATTTTTATCAAGCACTTCTTCGAGAGAGTACTCAAACCTCCCATTTTCCGTTACAAAGATAACTTTCTTTGCAGTTTCTTTTAATATTGCCTTGTCTAGGACGTCCTTGAGCTTCGCTGAATTGCTCTCGTTCTTTACGATGGCATCTATTCCATGAAAGATGTTTAGGGTTCTCGGTGAGAAGTAGAGTATGTTGAATACCTCCCCATAAACTGAGAAGCACTCCTTTTTTCTTACAAACTCTACGATTCTGATCTTCTTGATCCAGTTGCATCTGCAGCCGTTATTATAATGTTGTAATCAGGAGAAAGGCCGTTCACGAGCTTGAGAAGATCGCTGAGAAGAACACCCTTATACGTACCAACCTTTTTTATCGAGCCTCTCTTTGTCTTAAGCCCTCCTTTGCCCTCAAACTGAGGCAGTTTTTTAATGTCTTCGAGCGTTAGGGCTTTTTCCTCACCATTAGGGCCAATAAGCCTCAAAACTACTTCGTTCTTTTCCTGCGTTGTGGTTGAGCTTGAAAGTGTCGGTGAGCCACTTTTCTCTGGGGTGACTGTTTTTGTTTCACTTATACATCCACTTGAAATCACACTAAACACTAAAACTCCAATTAAAAGCAGCGCTAAGCATTTTTTCACAGCAACCACCGAAAAATACACATCTTTGTGGAATTTAAACATTTTGTGTAAATAAAAACGTTTAATTAAATAGAAGTGTTTACAAAAATCCACCCATAACCGAAATATTTAAATACAAAATTTCATATGTAAGTTTTGCCTGTATAGGGGGCTTGGATGTATGGAAAGGAGAATAGCAATTGCTTTCATACTCTGTGCAATAATTATAATCATGCCATTTGCAGTTAAGATTGCTGAAAATAGTATTAAAAGCAGCACAGAAATTCCTTCTTCAAACATAACCACTACATTTGGAGGGATAACCTACATTGGCTCAGCAGTTTCTCATGAAGGTTCTGACTTGCTCTGTGTTATTCCTGCCAAAGTTTATGTTCCAGAGGCTGGGACTGAAGTTACACTCAACGTTACGGTTAAGTTTAAGCATGCCCAACCATGTCCTTACTCTGACTGGGAAATTCTAACTGAAAATCCCGTCAATGTTGAAGTTGTCAGCGAGAGTGAGACTAAGCTGACTGATGCATACACGGCAGTTAAGCAGTACACAGTAAAAGTTCTTGGGAATGGAGCGCTTGATGTAGTGTTTAAATATGGAAGCAGCTGTCCCTACGGTACGGAGGAAAGAGTCACAGTTTACTTTTACATTGGAACTCCATCAGAAGAGGAGATGGTAAATGCTTCTGCTCAGATTCCTGAGCTTAACATAACTGAAAAGATTATAACGGGTGTTATTGAAGATGTAAATCTCGAAGAACGCTATTTCGTTGTTAACTCAACTAAAATTGCAGTTAGAGGAAAGTGGAGAAGTGAAGAGGGCGCAGAGTATAACTGGAGGGAGATGCTTGCCCTCCTTAAAGTTGGAGAAAAAGTTGAAGTCAAAGCAACTTATGAAGATGGGGAATGGAAGGCTTATGAGATAACGATAAACGGCAAAACATTCGTTAAGGGGTGATAAAATGAGCTTCAAGCTTAGAATGTGGGTGTCGCTGATTCTCTTTGTTTTGTGGCTGATAACGGGAATAAGTGGTATTTTCCTCCTTATAGGCCCTCTTTTTGCGGAGCTAGGGATTTCTCTGCCGATATCCTTGATGGATACAATTCATACATATATTGGCTTTGCCTTCTTTGGACTCTCGGTTGTGCATGTTGCCCTCAACTGGTCTGCAATGAAAAGCTACTTCCGCAAGCTTATGCAATAAGTTTATATTTTATTAGGCTCACCTAATTTTTGGTGAGGAAATGAGGAAGCTTAGAGTAGCGTTTGGAATGGAAAATGAGGGAAAGCTGACAGACGCTCACTATGGGGACTCAGAGTTCTTCTTAATCTACGAAATCTTAGAAGATGGGACCGCAAAGCTCTTGGAAAAGAGACCAAACAGAGCTAAGGGGATGGAGGAACATGATGAGGGACACGGCGATCCTAGGAAGTTTAGAGCTATTATTGAGCAGCTGAAGGACGTTGATGTGCTAGCGGCATTCAGAATGGGTCCCAACTTCTTGAGAATCAGAGACCAGAGCAATAAAGTTGCATTCTTTACGAGTACGAGGGATCTAAATTTAGCACTTCAAAGGGTTATTGAAAGGTTTGAAGAGCTTTGGAAGCAAGTTGAAGAGAAGAAGTCAAAGCATGTTTGAATTTTTCAGTTTACTTCTTTGTTTCATCCATCTTAATTTCGAAATCTTTATACGCCATTAGGCTAACCTAATTTCGGTGAAAGTCAATGATAGCATTTGGTCCCGTTCCATCTCGCAGATTAGGAAAAAGCCTAGGCATAAATAACATTCCAGATAAAGTATGCTCATATGCTTGTGTTTACTGCCAAATTGGGAGAACAATTAAGATGGAAGTTGAAAGGAGAGCATTTTATAACCCAGAGTTAATCCTCAAGGAAGCTAAAGAAAAAGTTGAGAAAGCCAGAGCAAAAGGAGAGCACGTTGATTACATCACATTCGTCCCAGATGGTGAACCGACTTTGGACATTAACCTTGGAAAGGAAGCTGAGCTGCTGAAAGAACTTGGAATCCCTTTGGCAATTCTAACAAACTCTTCCCTAATCTGGAGGGAGGATGCTAGGGAAGATTTGTTGAAGTTTGATTTTGTCTCTCTAAAGCTTGATGCTGTAAGTGAGCAACTCTGGAGAAAAATTGACAGACCGCACAAAAGCTTAAAGCTCGATGAAATCCTTGATGGAATGCTCGAATTCAGAAAAGAATTCAACGGAAAACTCGTAACAGAGACTATGCTCATCGATGGAATTAATTATGGAGACGAATTTGAGAAGATTGCTGAGTTTTTGGAGGAGCTTAAACCAGATATAGCTTACATAGCTATTCCAACGAGGCCCCCAGCGGAGAGGTGGGTTAAGCCAGCTAGTGAGGAGACGATAAACAGAGCGTTTCAGATTTTTGCTAAGGCTTTAGGAAGTGATAGGGTAGAGTACCTCATTGGATATGAGGGAAATGCATTTGCTTTTACGGGGAATGTTGAAGAGGATTTACTGAGCATAACGGCTGTCCACCCGATGAGAGAAGATGCCGTTGAAGACTTTCTCAAAAAGGCCAATGCAGATTGGAGTGTTGTTGAGAAGCTTTTGAGGGAAGAAAAGCTCATTGAGCTTGAATACGATGGAAAGAGGTTCTACATGAGGAAGCTCAAGAGCAGAAATCTTTAATTATCCCCTGAAGATAACTATCTGGAAGGTGATGCCCACTGATAGCCCTCATATCGTTCCTATTAGTTATTCTCGTTTCAATTATAATCGTTAGAATCGGAGCTGTTGCATTAGAGATGACTGGACTTTCAAGAGATGTTGCAGCTTTTCAAGCTCAGTCGGCTTTTTCTGGAACCGGCTTTACGACTTCAGAGTCAGAGTATGTGGTTTCACATCCAGTGAGAAGAAAAATAATCCGGATTTTAATCTTTCTAGGCAGTGCGGGAATAACTTCGGCCATAGCAACTCTTGTATTAACCTTTATTGGCAAGAGCGGTGAAGAGGCTAAGCAGACTTTCATCTTGCTCTTAGGAGGCCTGATGGCTTTATATCTTTTTGTGAGGTCTAAATGGATAGACAAAATGATGAGGAAGATAATTAGGAGAGCCCTCAACAAATTCTTTCCCTCACTTAAAATTTATGACTACAATCAGCTCTTGGGCATAAGCAGGGGATATTCAATTGCACAGATAAAAGTCAAAAAGAACAGCTGGCTGGCAAATAAAACTTTAAGGGAGTTACAGCTCGATAAGGAGGGAGTTTTAGTTTTGGGAATTTACAGAAAAGTAGGAGAAAAGGAAGTTTATCTCGGTGCTCCAAGTGGGGATACAAAAATTGTGCCTGGGGACTTAATAGTTTTATATGGGCCGGAAGATGTTCTCTTGAATCTCTCAAAGAGGGTTAAAGGTATTAAAGGTCGGATTGAGCATGAAGAAGCAGTCGAAAAAGCAAAGCTCAGAGCAATGCAGGAAGAGATGGAACTTGAAGGTGAGTGATGATGTGCGAGTATGTATATGAAAACGGGGAAAAATGCAGAATAAAGCCGCTGCAAGGCTCTAAATACTGCTCGCTCCACATTCCTTACGAAGAGGGAGAGCTCCTCTATGGGGACAAAATTAAAGAAATCAAAGAGAAGGCTTTTCTTAAGAGACTTAAAAGAGGCATTACATACTTTGAGGGAGTTTACCTCTATGATATTAGAATTTCAAACTTCAAGAGCGATAAAACCTTAGTTTTCAAAAATTCAAAGATAAAGACGCTCATAATAGACAGCTCAGAAATCGGTGGGCTGACGATATATGGCTCATCAATCGAGAGGGTGATTATATTTGAAACAAAATTGAAAACTCTTATGATAGCCAAATCAAGTGTATTTGGCGTTAATATCCTGAGATTAAACTTCTATGGTTCGCTTTACCTAAAAGACAGTGACATTAGATATATTATGATGAACTCCTTCCAATACGTTAAAACTGAAGAGAAGCCGAGCGAAGAAGAATACGGTGAGAGGAGCAAAGCTTACGGCAGGATCGAGCTTTTCAACCTCAATGGTGTTAGGAGAATTGGAATCAACTCAAGATATCCGCTCTTAAGGCAGATTCTTGAAGAGCATGGAGTTAAAGTTAACGAAGTCTCGAGGAAGCATGCAAAGGCTGAAATATTTGTAATTAGTGGGGTTCACTTTGATGAGAACCCCCGCTTTAAGCGGCAGGTTAGGGTTTTGATTAGGGGCTTTGATGGGCAACTTTTGATGGAGAACCTTGAGATTCCTGGGCATGTTCAAATAACTCAAAGCAAGATTAAGCTACCCGAGTTTGTTCACGTTAAAATTCTGAACAACATTATTTTTAGGAAAGTTCGCTTTTACAGCGATATTACTTGGAATCTAACGGTTTTGCCAAATCTTGTGGCAGAATTAGATGTTGAGGGCTTTATTCTGCTTGAAGAATGCCATTTCAACAATCCCTATATAGAAGAAATATTCTATCGATTAGCCCGTACTTCATGGGAAAAAAACGGAGACAAAGATAAGGCTGATGAGTATTATTATAAGGAGATGGTTGCAAAAAGGAAACAGCGCATGATGGCGTACAGAAAAGGGCGGAAAAAGATTCTTCTCATCGAGCCCTATGTAGAGTGGCTTTTAGCTGATCTTACATGCAAATACGGTACCACTTGGAAAAGACCGATTGTAATCTGGATTATTACCGTAAACGTAGTATTTCCAATTATTTTTTATCTTACAAAAAGTGTTGAAGGGAGTGGAGTTCCTTTGAAATCTTTTTTGGATTATGTGTACTTCAGCATAGTTACTGCAACAACATTGGGCTATGGCGATCTGCATCCAATTGGGATCGGGAGAATTTTGGCTTCAAGTGAAGCAATATTTGGAATGTTCATGTGGGCAGTGTTGTTAACAGTTTTTGCTAGGAAGTACATGAGGTGATAAAATGAAGGTTGGTCTGATAATTAATCCAATAGCTGGAATGGGAGGAAAAGTCGCCTTAAAAGGTACAGATGGAGTTGTTGAAGAAGCGATAAGAAGAGGGGCCAAGCCGATAGCATTAGATTTAGCTAAACTCTTTTTAAGTGAGCTTTCCCAGTATGAGAAATCTAAGGGTATAGAATTTTTAACAGGCCCTAAAGAGCTCGGTGAATATGCCCTCAGAGAATTTGATTTTCCTTATCAGGTTATCAAACACAGGGAAATCGGCTATAGGGATATTTTTGGAGTTAGGATTCCAGATACCACAAATGAAGATACAAAAACTCTGGCAAAGCTTATGGCGGATAAAGTTGGTATTTTGGTTTTTGCTGGAGGAGATGGAACTGCGAGGGATGTTTATTCTGCAGTTGATAAAGAAGTCCCAATCCTTGGGATTCCAACGGGAGTAAAAATGTTCTCTGGGGTTTTTGCTTCTTCTCCAGAAGATGCAGCTAAACTTTTGATTGAGTTCATTAAGGGAGATGCAGAGATAGTGGAGCGTGAAATTTTAGATTTGGATGAAGATGCATATAGGAGAGACGAGGTAAAAGCTAAGCTTTATGGAACAGCACTAACTCCCTATGTTGAAACTCTTGTTCAGGGATCCAAAGAGCCGACAAAAGTTGATGAAAGTGAAGAACTTGAAGCGTTGGCTGAAGCTATTGTTGAAGAGCTGGAAGATGGAATCTACTTTTTAGGGGCAGGCTCGACGGTGAAGAGGATTAAAGACAAACTTGGCATTGATGGAACCCTTTTGGGAGTTGATATCGTTGAAATCCAAGACGGGAGGGCGAGGCTTTTAGTTAAAGATGCTCAAGAAAAGGATTTGCTGAAATTCATTGACAAAAACCCCAAAATAATTGTTACAGTTGTGGGGGGTGTTAATTTCCTCTTCGGAAGAGGCAATCAGCAGTTCTCTGCAGATGTCCTTAGGCATATTCCAAAAGAAAACATCATTGTCGTTGCAACTCCATCAAAAGTTGAAAGGCCAATAAGGGTGTATACTGGGGATAAGAAGGTTGATGAGAAACTTAAAGGATACATGAGAGTTCGCATTGGCGCTTGGAGAGAAAGGATGGTTAAGGTGATTTGAACTTTCACCATGCAAAAAATTAAAAAGCAACAGCTAGAACAAAGCTCCGTACTTGTAGAAGATGTGGCACGTTCCTTCATATGAAACCATACACGGCCCAACTGGATTCCTTGGAGTGCATGTCTTTCCAAAGTGGGGACACTGTGGTGGTAACGCTAACCCGCGAAGTATTGCACCGCAGAGGCAGCCTTTCTCTAAGTCGGGGAGCTTTGGAACTTCTGGATTGTAATAAGTCCTTATCTCCAAATCTTTGTACTCCTCTCTAAGCTCAAGTCCACTCTTTGGAATTATTCCTAAAGCTCTCCATTTTGCATCTACAACTTCAAAGAACTTGTTTATCAGCTTTTGGGCTTCAACATTTCCCTCGTATTTCACAGCTCTTGTATATTCATTCTCAATCTTTGCCTCTCCTTTTCTTATCATCCTTAGAAGCATCAAGATTGCCATCAGCACATCAACGGGTTCAAAGCCAGCAACAACTTGGGGAACCCCGTATTCCCTCGTTATGTACTCCCAGCCTTTAACCCCTACTATTGTGGATACGTGACCAGGATCAATGAGACCATCAAAGGCTGTGCCCTGCTTAACCAGTGCCTCAACGGCTGGGGGCGTTAAGCGGTGAACAGAATAAATTTTGAAGTTCTCAAGCTTTTCCTCAACAACTGCGTTGAGCATTCCCGCAGCTGGAGCTGTTGTGGTCTCGAAGCCAGGAGAGAAGTGAACGACTAATCGCTCAGGATTTTTCTTAGCAATCTTATAGGCATCGTAAATTGAGTAAACCACTCTGACGTCATATCCTTCACTTTTCAAGTCGGAAAAGCTCCCTCTTGGCGTGGGAATCTTGTACATATCGCCAAATGTTGTTAGAATAATTTTTTCTCCCTCTTCATAAGCTTTCCTCATTATCTCTTGCATCTTTACGATGTCCTCAACTGGGGTTATACAGACGGGACAGCCAGGACCGCTGACGATTTTAACATTTTCCGGTAAGAGTGAGCGGATCCCACTCCTTGTTACTGTATCCTCGTGAGTTCCGCAGACGTGCATGATTTTAACAACTCTTCCAATTTTTTCAGCTTCTTTGTGGATGACCCTCGTTATTTTCTGAGCAAGTTCTTTGTTTCTAAAAACGCTAAAAGCTTCCATTCTCATTCCTCCCACGCTTTTAGGACATCTTCCCATGCCTTTAGAATTTCCTCGGCAGTTTGCTTATCGAGCTTCTCTATTGCGAAACCCGTGTGAACTATAACATAGTCGCCAACTTTAACGTCTGAGAGCAAATCTAAGCGAGCCTCTCTCTTTACTCCTCCAAAATCAACAATCGCAACGTTTCCGTTGATTTCAAGAACTTTAGCTGGAACTGCCAAACACATATTTCTCACCTGTTCTTAAGTTTGATTGGGGGTTTTTAAATGTTGCATAAAGGGATATTTTTGTACCCTTTCCTGAGGCTTCTGGTGGAAATTACAAGTCTAAAACCCCAAACAAAAACATTTGGGTATAATGACTTTGTTCTTTGGATGCATTTAGACTGCCGTAACTTTTTTATATCACGCTGATGACTAAGCAGTCAGTATAAATTGGGGAGTGCTGGGCATGGATACCAGAGAGAAGATTTTAAAAGCCGCAAGAGAGCTCTTTGCTGAAAAGGGCTACGACAAAACTACTGTCGATGAAATTGTTGAGCGGGCAGGAGTTGCTAAAGGCACTTTTTACAACTACTTCAAGAGCAAAGAGGAGCTTATAAAAATTGTTGCTCTTCAGTCTTTGCTGTTGTATCCCAAAATTATTTCGCAAGACATATTAAGCACAAGAACATGAAACTTGATCAGGATAAAATCCACCTGATAATAGTACTACACGAAAAAACAGAATTCAAAACAAAAACAATCAGCAAA
>NZ_SNUI01000011.1:0-63900 GCF_012027375.1 Thermococcus sp. LS2
TCTGCTTTGCATACTTCAAGAGAATGTAAAATATCAAGTGTATCGGCTCGTTTGAGGTATACTCAACAAGAATATCCTCTCCCTTCTGTATTGCTTTGAGGTAATCAAACATACTCTGCTCAAATTTCCCGCTTATCATCACCCTCCCCCCACGAAAATCAGTCTCTCTGTGTGGTGATTAGTAACCACAAGTATAAAAAAGTATCTGTAAAAATCCCAAAAATATTTGTAAAAATCACAAGTACTTGAAATATATACAATTTTGTGCTTAGAGTTTTTACAAAAAGATAAAAAATATTCAAAGGCATTTGTAAAAATTCCAATTCTCTCGAGCGGAACGAAGGGATTGTGCTCTAGAGTGAAGTGTTTTCTTTGTACATGCTTAAGTATTCTAGCTAGAATGCCTAACATTGTTCATTATGATATTTTACAAAACAGCTCAGTTCACCGAACGAAGAATTTTCAGCACTTGCAAAAACTCCTCAACCTCCGAGCGCTTTACTACATTATTTTCAATGAGAAAGTCCAGAAAGCTTCTCAGCGCAAGATAAAATAGCTTGGGATTCGAAACCCCACCAGGCACCACAACAAACTTTTCTGTGAAAGTTTGATTAACCTCTGGACACATCACATTTTTAAACTCCCTCTCCAACCTTAACCCATGCTTCTAACGAACCACGCAAAACAGCGAATTATCAAAAGGCTGTCCAAGAGGAGAAAGCTTGAGCGAGTTTATTCTGCACTTTTAGATTTCCTCAAAAATGCAGAAAGGATTGAGATTAACGAAAAAATCATCATCTTCACCGATAAAAGGAAATCTCTTGTATGTACCAGACTCGATGCCGAGTTCTTGAGTTTTAATGAAGTTATGGAAAGAGTCAGGGATATCGATGAAACCTATGAGTGCGTTTTCTGGGGAAAAGAGAAATTTGCAAAATCCACTATCCCCCGAAAATTCTTGGAGAAAATTCCGGAAGGTAGATATTACTTCTATATCAACAAGGAAAAGAAAGCGCTCTACATTGGAAATGAACCTCCGCTGTTGGCAATAACTCTCAGACCAGCAAAGAGAAAAGAGAGAACCCCAGAAGGCGAAACCAATCATCAAGCTTCCACTGGAACGACATATATATCCCCAAATGGCTCCTCTTGAATAAGCTCAATCTTTCCCATGTTTGCTAAAAACAGCAGATAGAGGAAAGTTCTTGCAACTATCTTTGGACTTGGATCAAACACAAGCTCCCAAAAGTTTATCTTTTCCTTCGTCTCCTCATAGAGCTTCTTAACAATTGCATACAGTCTATTCACGTGCTTTTCAATGTCAACTCTGAAGTCATCAACAACAAAGATTTCTTCTTCAATCTCTACCTTCTTCTTTGCCTTCGGTTTCCTCCTCTCGACATCTTCAAGAGCATCCATGAGAGCCTCTATGAGATCATCTAAAGTATAGTAGCGCTCGACTCTTCTAAGGGGAGGAACATAGGGTTCAACCTCAACCCTTATGCGATCCTCTTCCTTTTCTTTTCCCTCTTCCTTCTCATCTGCATAAAGCAAAGCCTCAGTCTTCATTCTTAAAAGAATTGAAGCTGCTAAGATTGCTCTCGCCGAAAGCCTCAAGTCAAGCTCTTTCATTTCCCTTAAGCGCTCAATGTATTTCTCTGTTAAATCAACTATGTCAATGTTCCAAGGGTCCACTTTGCCCATTGTAACGAGCTGTAAAAGAATATCAATGGGAGTTATTTCTTCTTCATATCTGCGCTCCATTTTGGTCACCTATTAAAGTCCTAAAGCATTTTTCTGCCTCGCCTTCTCAAGGTACTCCATTGCTTTCTCCAAGCTCAAGCTGACGACCCTTGAAATTCCATCTCTCATCGAAACACCGATTATCTTTTCAGCATTTGCCATCATGACATCTCTGAGTGTTATAACTATAAACTGGCTGTGCTGAGATGCCTCTTTTATCAGGTCAGCAACTCTCTTGACGTTTGCGTCATCAAGGTGTGCATCAATCTCGTCGAAGAGGTAGAACGGAGCTGGCTTATATCTCTGGATTGCAAAGACAAATGCCAAAGCTGTCAAAGCTTTCTCTCCACCACTCATTGCTTCAATTCTCTTGACTTCCTTTCCAGCGGGCTTTGCCTCAATCTCGAGACCACCACTGAATGGGTCATCTGGATTCTCAAGGATTAAGCGAGCACTTCCTCCCGGAGAAAGCTTGGCAAACAGCTCCGAGAAGTTCTTGGCTATTGCATTAAGTGTTGTCATGAAGACATTCTTCTTTTGAGCTTCAATCTCATCTATGAACTCCAATATGCTTTCCTTCTCTGCCTCAAGTCTTTCCCTCTTTGACTTAAGCTCCATGTATCTCCTTTCGACAATCTCAAAATCTTCGATAGCTTTCATGTTAACTGGCTCAAGCTCCTTGATTTCCTCTTCCATCTGCTCAATCTCCTCCCTCAGCTTTTCAAGGTCAAGTGGGATTTCTTTCACGAGCTTTGTATCATGGTGCTTGAGCTCTCTGTTCTTCTCTTGGAGCTGGGCAGTATATTGGGCAATCTTAATCTTAAGCGTATTTGCCTCAATCCTAAGCTCCTGCAGTCTGTTATTGAGCTTGTCTTTCTCCTCTCTGAGCTGGATTATCTCTTTCTTCAGCTCCTCTCTCTTATCCCTCAAAGCTTTAAGCTCTTCTTTGACCCCACTTTCCTGCTCTTCTAACTTCCTCAGCTCCTCTTGGAGCTTTGCTATGTCTTCTTCATTCTTTGCTATGCTCTGCTTGAATGCATTAATCCTATTTACAAGACCTTCAATTTCTTCTTCAAGGTCAGCCTTTCTTGGCAGAAGCTCCTCGTTAATTCTCACATCAAGGTTCTCAAGCTTTGATTCAACTTTGCTTAGCTCTTCTCTAAGCTTGCTTATTTCATGCTCAACTTCTCTAATCTTTTGGTTGAGTTCTCTCGCCTCTGGATTATCTAAAGCCTTCTTTAACTTGTCTTTCTTCTTCTCCAAGCGCTCAATCTTTCCTTTGAGCTTTGCAAGTTCACCTTTTGTATCATAGATTTTCTTTTCAAGGGCTTTAATCAGCTCTTCACTTTCTTTAATCTCTTCACTCAGGAATTTATCTTCCTTCAACAGCCTATCTATGTCCTTTTGGAGAACATCTAAGTCCTTGCTGACATCACTCTTTTTCATCCTGAGCTCAAATAGCTCTCTCTCAAGACCTTTGTACTCAACCTTTAATGCATTAATCTCGGCTTCAAGCATTTCTTTTTCCCTTTCAAGGGCTTCCATCCTCTTTTTCAGCTCTTCAGTGTTCACAGCAAATCTTGCTCTGGGCTTGTAATAACCACCAACTATAGCACCGCTCCTCTCAAGGAGCTCTCCGCTAAGTGTTACCATTCTAACTTTTCCTATTCCTACAGCTCTTGCTTCGTCCATGTCATTAACTATCAGAGTATCACCAAGGGCAAAAGCAACTGCATTCTGGAACTTGGGATCGTAATCTACAACATCCATCGCTGGAATTCCAAGAGGAGATTCCTTAAGGGAGCGAGGCTTTATCTTGTTCAAAGGCAAGAAAGTTAATCTTCCAAGTCTATTCTCTTTTAGGAACTTGATTGCTTTCTCAGCTACTTTATCATCTTCAACGACAACATTATCTGCATGAGAGCCTAGGGCAACATCAATGGCAACAAAATAGTTATCATCTTTGATCCTGATTAATTCAGCCAAAGAGCCGTAAACTCCTGGAATATTTGCTCTCTTTAAAGCTTCAATTGCACTATTTCTGCTGACTTCCTTTTGAGCCTCTGCTTTTATCAGCTCTTGCTTAGCTTTCTCTAGCTCGGGGACAACTTTTTGAAGTTTCTGCTGTTTTTCCTCAAGTTCTTCCTCAACCTTCCTAAGCCTCGCTTCACTCTTCTGCATTTTGCTCTCTATTTCTCCAAGCTCCGCTTTTTTCTCATCAATCTTTGTCTTAAGCTCTTCTATTTTGTTCTTTAGGGTTAATCTTTTTGTGTTATTTTGAGCAATTTTGCTTTTCAGTCTGTCTATTTCCTCCTCAAACTTCTTTATGTCGCTTTCTTTCATGTAAAAGTCGCGCTTTGCATTTTCAAGCTCTTCTGTAACTTTATCGAACTCTTGTTTCGCTATGGTGAAGTTCTTGTCAATCTCACCGAGCTTTATAATCAGCTCATTTCTTTCCTTCTCTTTCTCTTCTATTTCCTTGAGCAGCTTTTCCTTCCTCTTGCTCCATCTCTGTATTGCAGATTTGCTCTTTTCAATTTCCTCCGAAATCTTCTTGAGTTCTTCTTTGCTTTTAATGAGCCTTCTCTGGCTTTCTTCAATTTCCTTCTTAGCCAACTCAATGTTCTTCTTTGCCATCTCAATCTTTGATTTTACATCGCTTATCTTCCTTGTAAGCTCTAAGATGCCATCTTCACTCTTTTCCTCCAGCTCTCTTTCTATTTTAGCCAACAAGTTCTCTTTTTCAATTATCTCCTTCACGATTTCCTTCAATCTATTCTCGACTTCTCTAGTCTCTTCTTCTATCCTCTTATCTCTTTCTTCACTTTCTTTAATGAGCTTTTCAAGTCTCTTAATCTCCCCAACAAGGAGGGTAACCTTGGCTTTTTCTAGCTTCTCCTTCAAATCTAAATAGCGTAACGCATCGTTTCTTTCTTTTTCCAGTTTGTCCAGCTGCTTTTTAACCTCGTGAATGAGTAAATCAACCCTTGCAAGATTTTCTTCTGCTTGCTTGAGCTCCTCCAGAGCCTTCTTTTTCTTTGCATCGTATTCTGCAATTCCAGATATTTCATCAATTATCATTCTCCTCTCAAGCGGAGACATCTTGATGAACTTTGTAATATCACCTTGGAGAACCAAGTTGTATCCTTCAGGAGATATCATTGCAGCGCTCAAGATATCGAGAATATCACTTCTACTTGTTCTTTTGCCATTGAGCCAGTACGTACTTCTTCCATCAGGATAAACTCTTCTCTTTATTACAACCTCATCTTCATCTATTGGGAATCCTCTATCTTCATTGTTGAAATAAATTGCGACCTCAGCGTACTTCGCTGGAGGTTCTTTTTTAGTCCCTGCGAAAATTAGGTCGCTTATCCTTGTGGCACGCATTGCTTTAGCAGAGAGCCCACCAAGAACGAAGAGGATGGCATCACCAATATTGCTTTTTCCGCTCCCATTAGCTCCAACTATTGCTGTAAATCCCTTAGAAAAAGGAACAACGACTTTTTTGTTACCATATGATTTGAATCCTTTCATCTCAAGCTTCTCAATGTATGGCATCTCATACACCTAAGGGGAAAAATTGGAATAGAGGTTATATATAGCTTACTGAAAACTGGAAAATTCAAAAGAGTAGTCCTACCCCTCAACAATTCGCTTGAGAAGGGCGACCACTCTTTCGTCAAGCCCCTCACTAACACTAACAATGAATCCAGAGTTGTTCAGAAGTGCCATATCTCTAAGCTTTCCTGTAAACTTCAGCGCTGCTTCAAGTCCCTGCTCCATCATCAGATACTCAAATGCGTCGAAGACTATTATTGGTGAATCCCTATTCAGCAGTTCCCAAACTTTCTGCTCGATTACATATAGATTTGAAGGTGAAACGGCACTAGGATGATCCACTTTGCTTATCCAGATGTGAAGAACAGAGCTGTTCTGTCCATTTGGAGGAGTTCTGGTTATAAGGATTTTCTTCCTTCTAGGAACTTTCTCAAGAATTTCTGGCACTTCGGAATAGTGAACCACACGGAAAGTGGGGTAGTTTTCCTTATGTTCCGAATCGGCAGACCGTATGCTCCTGAGTATCCTGAACATTTCCAACCCCTCTTTAGTGTTCACTCTGTGCTGATTTTATTCCGAAAATAAATCTTAATTGAAACAGTAAGTGATGGAAAATGACATATCATACCAACAATTGGTTGAAATTTAAATTTATAAAGTTTTGCCTTATTGTTTAATGAAAGCTATGGCCAAAAATATAGAAGAAGGTTAATACATTAATTTAATCATTCCTTCCTTTCACATAATTCTAGCAAAACTCCATTAACACTTTTTGGATGAACAAACGCTATCTTAGCCCCACCAGCGCCAATTCTTGGCTTCTCATCAATCAACCTAAATCCTTGCTCTTTAAGCTTCTCCAAGTGTTCTTCGATGTTTTCAACTCCAAGAGCAATGTGATGAATGCCCTCTCCTCTCTTAGCAATGAACTTCGATATTGGTGAATCCTCGCTTGTCCCTTCTAAAAGTTCAATTCTGCTTTCACCAACCTTAAACACAGCAACTCTAACCTTCTGCTCTGGAACTTCCTCAATCTCAGCAACTTTCAACCCAAGGCTTTCCCAAAGCTTGATTGCTTCATCTAAATTCTTGACGGCAATACCAACGTGGTCAATTTTCTTTATCATATCTTCACCCCCAGAGTTTCTTCCAAAACAACCTCAGCAGCAGAGTAAGGGTCAATTTCCCTTTTCACGATTTTATCAATGAGTTTTGAGAGCTCTCTATCTCTGAGCTTTTCACTAATTTTCTTTGCAACAGAATCAGAAACAATTGTCTTTATCTCTTCCTCTGCCCTAAACTTCTTTTTCTTCTCAATTTCCCCACTTTCTTCAAGGAACTTTCTGTGCTTCTTTATTGCTTCCCAGAGCTCTCTTATTCCTCTCATGGTGACAGCAACTGTCTCAACTATTGGTGGTCTCCATCCTCTTTTCTCCCACTTCTCCTTTTCAAGGTCAAGCATGAGGTTGAGCTCAAAGAAAGTTGCATCTGCCCCCTCTTTATCAGCTTTGTTTATGACGAATATGTCCGCAATTTCCATTAAACCTGCTTTGATTGCCTGAATGTCATCTCCCAATCCAGGAACAGTAACTAACACTACAGTATCGGCTGTTTTAACGATATCAACTTCAATCTGCCCAACACCAACAGTCTCGACAAAAATAACATCACATCCATAAGCATCAAGGATTTTAATAGCATCATTGGTTGCTTTAGCTAAACCCCCAAGAGAACCTCTCGTTGCCATACTTCTGATGAAAACTCCAGGATCTGTTGAATGCCTCTGCATTCTAATTCTATCACCAAGCAAAGCTCCACCAGTGAATGGTGAAGTTGGATCAACAGCTATAACACCAACTATAAGTCCTTCACTTCTTGCCTGCTTTATGAGTTTATCAAGAAGGGTTGACTTCCCAGAGCCTGGTGGGCCGGTAATACCAACGATATAGGCTTTTCCAGTATATTTGTAAATTTTTTTCACTATTTCACGGGCCTTTTCTTCATCGTTCTCAACGAGGGTTATCAACCTTGCAGTTGCCTTCTTATCTCCCTTGAGCATCCTCTCAATTAAGTCGTCGATCATTTGCATCACTTGGCTTAATTATCCAACAAAAAGATATAAAGTTTATCAAGCTCCCCTGAACTTCTTGAGTTTTTGGACATTCTCGTCAATGAATTTAATTATCTCATTAATTGGGCTTCCCGGACCGAAAACTTTTGCAACTCCCATCTTTTCGAGCTGTTCTGCATCGTCTGGTGGAATAATACCTCCAGCAATCACAAGAATGTCCTCATTTGGCTTAATACCTTTCTCCTCAAGAAGCTTAAGAATCTTTGGAATTAAGACCATGTGAGCACCAGAAAGGATGCTGATTCCCAAAACATCAACGTCTTCCTGAATGACGCTCTCAACAATCTGCTCAGGAGTTTGCCTAATCCCAGTATAAATGACTTCAAAACCTGCATCTCTCAAAGCCCTAGCAATGACTTTAGCGCCTCTATCATGACCATCCAGGCCCGGTTTAGCTATGAGAACCCTAACTTTTGAGCGCTCAACCATTTCCACCACCGAGATTTCATTTGAGTAAAATAGTATTTAAAGATTGTCAAAACTAAAGGTTCAACTTTACATTGGATATTTTGTCCAGAAGTTTGAAAAGTTCAAAATTTACAAAGCTTGCACATTTATGTTCATAATATGGCAAAGAACAAAATGTATAGATGGCATTTCTATTCATAATCTCGACAAATATTCACTATGTTTGAGTCTTAAACCAAAAAACATTTAATTGACACGGCATCTACAATATGCGGGTTTTAAGATGATGGATTTGCACACTCATACTCAGTATTCTGACGGCATTGGTATGATTGGGGATAATGTTGCTGAAGCGGAGAGGAAAGGACTTAAGCTAGTTGGTATAAGCGATCACATTCACTATTTCACTCCCAAAAGATTCAATACGTACATTTCTGAGATTGAGCAGATAAAGAAAGAGAGTGAAATTACTGTTCTAGCTGGAATTGAAGCTAACATTTTCATAACAGGCGTTGATATAACCAGCGAAATGGCAAAAAAGCTTGATTATGTTATTGCTTCCGCTCACGTATGGCTTGATCCTGAAGGAATTGATGCATATCTTGATTTAATTAAAATAGCAATTCAAGACGAAAATGTAGACATAATCGGACATTTTGGCAACGTTTTTCCCTATATCGGATACCCACGCTATGAGGATTATTTGGAAATTGTTGAGCTTGCTGAAGAGTACGGCAAAGCCTTTGAAATCAGCTCCCGCTACAGAGTTCCAGAGCTCGATTTCATCAAACTGTGCATCAAAAAGGGTATCAAGCTGACATTTGCAAGCGATGCCCATATCCCCAGTGATGTTGGGGCTATTAGATGGAGCGAAAAGGTCTTCAAAAAAGCTGGAGGAACAAAGGAAGACTTGCTATTTTCAGAACTGCTTTAATGGAAATCCCAGCTTTTTAAGCTCAAGCACAACTTTAATTGGCAAGCCGACGACGTTGTAAAAGTCTCCATGAACCCACTCTATGAAAATGGCAGCTTTTCCTTGGATTGCATAGGCTCCAGCTTTGTCTAAAGGTTCTCCTGTGCTTACATACCACTCAATTTCTTTCTCACTGAGCTCCTTAAACTTAACTTTTGTAACTTCAAAGCCTGTAATTTCTCTTCCTTCATGAATTATACAATAACCCGTAATAACTTCGTGAATCTTCCCACTTAACAGCTTAAGCATTTTCTTTGCTTCTTCTTCATTTTTAGGCTTTCCAAGAGCTTTGTTCTCAAGGACAACTATTGTATCAGCTCCAACAACAGTGCCTCCCGTTCTGTTGTACACTTCCCACGCTTTCCTTCTTGCGATTTCAATTGCCTTTTCTCGCGGGTTTTCCACAATAACGTTTTCATCAGCGTTACTTGGCACTACCTTAAAGTTCTCAAAGAATCTCTCCAAAATTTCCCTTCGTCTTGGGCTTTGAGATGCTAATATGAACATCGAAAGGGACTTAAGAACTTAGGATAAAAACCTTTCGGGCGATGATGACAATTTCGCTAGCTGAAGATGATGACTACCCTCGCAACTGAGCTTTTTCAGCTTCTTTTAATTTCTTTCAATGACTTCTTTATCTCCTCAACATCTCTTTCAATCTTGGAAATTTGACCAAAGAATTTCTCAATCGCCTTAAGGATTAAATAAATCCACGCTAACCAAAACACTATCTGTCCAACAAAGAAGTTTTCCAAAATAGAGGAAATATTAAAATTCAGAGGGAAGCCCAAATTTCAATTCCAGCATCAAGCAGGCGTTTAAGCTCCCTTCCAATTGGCGTGTTCTTGTTCACCTTAACTATGCCCTTCTTTGAGGGCGTTGCTGTGAACACATACTGCTCTCCACCGAAGAACTTCAAAGGCTTCTTTGCATAATCTGATGAAACTCTCAAGACAATCTGCTTCTTCTTTTCTTCTACCTCAACGGGTATCTTCTCTTTTGGCATCTCCTTCATCTTCTCTTCAAAGCTCCTCACGTCAATGCTTATGCCCAGTCTCTTCTCGATCTCTGTGATTCTCTTGCCTTTCTTTCCAATTATTACTGGAATGTCAAACTCATCTGCATAGATTACTGCTTTGTGTGGGCTGACAAGCTCGACCTCCGTGTAAACGTCTGGCAAGAATTTCTTGATTTCTTGCTTGAGCTTCTTCTCTGCCAATTTCATAGCTGGGGGCTTCTCTTCTTTTTTCACTGGCACAACGTTTATCTCTTCACCGTAGGTGTAGAGCTCGTATTCTAATTCACCAGTCTCAAAGTCTCTAACCTCGATTACTGGTCTCGCTAAGTCTTCCTCTGTCATTCCGCTTGGCACCTTGACTTTATACTCAAGCGTCAGAACTTTGTCAACTCTTCCGGCCTTGATGAAAATCACTGTATCAACTATCTGCGGTATCATACCCAATTCAACTCTTCCAATGAAACGCTGAATTGCATCTATGGGCTTAGTTGCATGAACCACACCGATCATTCCAACTCCAGCTAACCTTAAGTCAGCATAAATCTTGAAGTCGCTTGTCTTTCTCATCTCATCGAATATTGTGTAATCTGGTCTAACTAAAAGCAGAATATCCCCCGTCTTTTCCATTCTGCCGCCAAGAGCTGTATATTGGGTTATCTCCTCGCTAACCTGCAAGTCTCTCGGCTTTTCCATTGTCTTCACAATCTTACCCATTGAGGCATAGTACTCAGCCAAAGCCTGAGCAAAGGTTGTCTTACCCTCTCCAGGCGCACCGGCTATAAGTATTCCCTCTGCTTTATCAGTCAGCCTTTCCAAGAGCTTTTCGCTCAGCTCGTAATCTTCAATGCTGAGCTTTGTAATTGGCCTTACCGCTGTAATTTCAATTCTGTCAGCAAATGGTGGCCTTGCTATTACAATACGATAGTTTCTGAGCTGAACAACAGTTGCTCCTGGCTCATCAAGTTCAATGAAAGATTCTGGGTCTCTCTTTGCTCTCTCGACTATGTCATCGGCTATTTCCTCAAGCTCCTCGTCCGTTAGTGGTTCATCTCTGATCGGAACTAAACGCCATTCACCAGGCTTTCCTCTCTTAGCTAATGGTCTTACACCAGCCTTAAGATGGACACTCATGGTGTGTTCGTCAAAGAAGTCCTCCAAGCGATGTTTAACCTCTTTTCTGCCTGTTAGATAGACAACCTCAATTCCCTTAGCTATCGCAATATCTCTCTGGACTTGATCTCCTGTAATGAGAACTGCATTAAGCTCTCTCGCGACTTCTCTGACCATGTGGTCTATTTCTCCGGCTTTTGCTCTCTTGATCTGCCAGAGCTCTGGCCTCTCTCCATAAAATTCAAGTAAAATTTTGTTTTCATCTGCCATCTTTCTTAGCTTCTTAAGCTCTTCTAGCCCTACATGACCTATTGCTTTGCCCTCGTTAGCTTGATGCTCAATCTCAGCTATGACTGCCTCTGGGATGACTACCTTAACTTTCTCACCCAGACTCTCTAAATATTGAGTCAGCCTTCCATCTACAATCACACTTGTATCTGCAACGAATACTTTCATGATCTCACCTCGCAAGCCGTAATTATCTCGACTTATAACCTTTGTCATTCTCTATGGGCTAAAACTTCATAAAGGTTTAGGAACATAGGGGATAAAGGTGAGAGAATGGGAAGATTAGTCTCAATTGTTTCAGGTAAAGGGGGAACTGGAAAAACAACCACCACAGCTAATCTTGCGATTGCTCTTGGTAAGTATGGACAAAAAGTCTGTGCTGTTGATGCTGACTTAACTATGGCAAACTTAAGCTTGGTTATGGGTCTTGACGATGTAAACGTTACCATTCATGATGTTTTAGCTGGAGAAGCAGACATTGAAAATGCAATTTATACTACAGAATATGAAAACGTTCATGTCATTCCAGCGGCGGTTGATTGGGAACACGTTATAAAAGCAGATCCAAGAAACCTCCCAAACATCATCAAACCTCTGAAAAATAAATTTGATTTTGTTTTAATTGACTGTCCTGCGGGATTACAAATGGATGCTATGAGTGCCATGTTAAGCGGAGAAGAGGCTGTGATCGTAACAAATCCAGAAATTTCATGTATAACTGACTCAATGAAAGTTGGAATTGTTCTTAAAAAGGCGGGATTGGCGATTTTAGGCTTTGTACTGAACAGGTATGGAAGAAGTGAGAACGACATACCTCCAGATGCTGCTGAAGAGGTCATGGAAATTCCCCTCTTAGCTGTAATTCCAGAAGACCCAGCCGTTAGAGAAGCAACACTCGAAGGTGTCCCTGTCGTTGCATACAAGCCCAAATCAGAAGGAGCAAAAGCATTCATGGAGCTCGCAGAAAGGATCATGCGCATAGCTGGTTACAAAGCTAGGGTGATGTATTGATGCTCTTAGTCTTTGTAGGAACTGCAGGAAGCGGCAAAACGACAGTAACTTGGGCATTTGGAGAGTATTTGGAAGAAAAAGGCTACAATGTTGGTTATGTAAACTTGGACACTGGAGTAAGGAGATTACCCTATAAACCGGACATAGATGTGAGAAAAACTATAACTGTTGAGGAGATAATGAAAGAAGGCTATGGCCCCAATGGAGCAATTGTGGAGAGCTATGACAGATTAATGCTACATATTGATGAATACATTACTGAAATTTCAAAGCTCGAGCAGAAAAAAGATTATGTCATCATCGATACACCAGGACAAATGGAGACGTTTCTCTTCCACGAATTTGGAGTTAAGCTAATGGAAAATCTTCCAGAACCACTTGTCGTCTATTTATTCAGCCCAGAAATTCTGAGAAAGCCACATGACTACTGCTTTGTTCGCTTTTTTGCTTTAATGATTGATCTGAGGCTTGGAGCAACAACAGTTCCAGCAATGAACAAAATTGATACCATTGAAAACTTAGAGAGATATAGAAAGTACCTTGAGGATTTGGAGTATTTAACAACTAGACTAAAACTCGACCCCTCAACTCAAGGCTTGCTTGCCCATAAGCTTTGTACAATCTTACCAGAGATTGCTCCTCCGGTGAGAGTTCTCTACATTTCGGCAAAAACTCAAGAGGGCTTTGATGACTTGGAAACTGTTGCATACGAGCACTACTGTACTTGTGGAGATTTAACCTAGTTCATATTATCTCCAATTTCTCTGTTTGCCTTTTCAAAAACTTTTGAGTTTATTGAAAACGTTTGCAAAGAGAAAGGAAAAAGTCTTTTCTACTTCAACCATATATCCTACTATCCCCGGAGGTGAGAGTGTTGTGCTTAATAGCGGGAGGAATAGGGGAGGACCTCAAAGAACGGATTGTTAGGATGATCCTAGCAGGTAAACACAGAGGAGAAGACTCTTTTGGTGTGTGGACAGATGAAGGAGTTTTAAAAAGCAATGACTTTTCTAAGATTTATGAAATTCCAAATGGAAAAATAGCACTTCTCCAGTGTAGATTGGCTATGACAGGTTCAAAAGGCTTTACTCAGCCGTTTTATAACGAGTTCGTTCTTGTCCACAATGGGGAGATTTACAATCACGTCCAAATTAGGGAATATTTGGAGAGACAAGGAGTTTCATTTGAAAGTAACGTTGACAGCGAAGTTATTTTGAGACTTCTGGAGTTTTTAATTCATGGAAAAAAGATGTCTTACATTAAGGCAATACAGAAAGGCATGGAAATGCTGAACGGCGATTACGCAGTTGCTTTTTCTGATGGAAAAGAAATCTACCTTTTCAGAGACCCCATTGGAATCAGACCCCTATACTATTCACCAAACGGTTTCTTTGCCTCTGAGAAGAAGGTCTTATGGAGTATTGGTGAAGATGCAATTCCAGTAAATCCAGGCGAGGTTGTTAGGCTTTCAAAGGGAAAAGTTGAGAGGTTTAAGGTCTTTGATGTCCTTGGGCTGAGAGATAGTTCCTTCCCCTACGAGAGAGCAAAGCGAGCACTAATTAAAAGCTTGGAATATTCTGTAAAAATAAGGGCAGGAGAAAAAGTTGGGGTGTTGTTTTCTGGAGGATTGGACAGTTCACTTTTGGCTATGCTCTCCTCAAAGTATGCTGACGTGACATTATACACTGCCGGAGCAGAAGGAAGTCAGGACTTAGAGTGGGCACGCAAAGTGAGTGAAGTTTTAGGACTAAAGCTGAAAGAATACATTTTTGACATTAATGATGTTGAAGAAGTTATTCCAAAAGTAGTCTTTGCTATTGAAGAGCCAAATCCAATGAACTTAGCAATTGGAATTCCTCTTTACTTTGCAACAAAACTCGCAAGAGAGGATAACTGCAAACTCTTGCTTAGTGGACAAGGGGCTGATGAACTTTTTGGAGGCTACTTCAAATATCTTGAAAATCCAAATCTTATGGAAAAGGACCTAATTGAACTTGGAGAAAAAAATTTGGCAAGAGATGACAAGATTGCAATGATTAATGGCGTTGAAGGTAGATTTCCATTTCTAGACCTGAACGTTGTTAGAACTGCACTAAGAACACCCATTGAGTTCAAAATAAGGAACGGAATTAGAAAAGCAATTCTAAGAGAGACCGCTCTTGAGTTGGGCTTGCCCAAAGAGGTGGCATATAGGGAAAAGAAAGCCTGCCAATACGGAACAAACTCACAAAAGCTACTACAAAAAATTGCAAAAAGAAATGGGATGAAAACTAGAGAATTTGCAGAGAAAGTGTTTAGAGAGATATTTAAACGCTGATAAACGTTCTTAAACCCTCTTTAACTCTAGTGGATGCAGAAAGCACTAAGCACATGTCCTAATAAACAATTTCAGAGTTAAAGCGATGATTTCATGAAAAAAGCTTAAATATAAGGCTTTCACAGGAATTAGCGAAGGTGAGAGACGATGATGCATAAAAAAGTTTTGGTATTACCTTTCATAATCATGCTCATACTCTCTCTACTTCCAAAATCACAGGCTGCAGAAATGAGAATTGTAATTTTCGTGAGTGACAATGAAGCAGACTCAATATTAGCTGAAAGTCTCGCAAATATAATCAGAGCTGATGCGGTCATCAAAGTTCCGTGGGGCGTCTATAATCCCGAGTATTCTGCTGAAGCATTAAAGTACGCTCCTGACAAGGTTATAATTATCGGAGGACCCACAGCAGTTCCTATTGACTACGAGAAAGATTTCGAAGAGATAGAAATTCCATATGAGAGATGGTACGGAAAGAACAGATACGAGACCAACTTAGCTGTTGTCCAAAAGCTTAAAGAAGAATTTCCAGAGGAGTTCTCTCAAATAGAAGCAGTTTACATTGTACATGGCAGAGATGTCCTCAGCATGCTCACGCAGAAATGGGTTGACCAATTGTCTTATACGGCCAAGTATAGATCAATTTGGGTCTTTACAGGAGATGGGTATGAGGATTTGAGCCTTCAAGTTCTTGATGAGATACTTAAAGCATCACACGGACGTCCATGGGTGGAGATAATAGTAACCTCAAGATTTGTTCAGGTGGCTCATAAAGAAATTCCGAAACCTCTGTTTGATGTTAATACGGACGCTATAACCAGTTTTCTACGAGAAAGAGGATATAAGGTAAGCGTTGGGAACTATACACGTGGAACTAGTTTTAATGTTAAGTACACCGGTCTAGCAAAGCCGTTTGTTCTCGAAACGTTGAAATTAGCTGACAACAAAACACAAACAGCAGAAAAGTTCCTTGATGGTCTCGACATACCAAAAGCAAAGAAAAGATTGGACATGGCTAAAGAGCAGATTGCAAAAGCTTGGAAGCTCTACAGCTTGGGCAACTATCAAGAGGCTTATCTCCTTGCTGTTGCCGCAAATAGAAATGCAGACTTTGTAATAAGCATTTCAGCTAAGGAGTGGAACAATATAATACAAGGACGGCCAGAAATACGATTGAAAAAAGAATTGCTAAGACTTGAGACCAAAGTAAAAGTTTTGAAAGAACTTGGTATAGACGTATCAGATATTGAAGCAGAAATTAATGAACTCAAAACCATTCTTAATAAGCCTGTCATTTCACCGGATGAGTATAGAGATATCCTCTTCAACAAAATACCCGAAATTAAGAAAGAATTAAGAGAAGTGTTCATTGAGGAAAAAAGGAATATAAAGCATACACCAGTTGAATATGTATCGGAGAGGGAGGAAAAAGAAAAGCATCCAGGAAGGTCAAGACCATAAAGATAACTTTTTATCCCTCACTCTCCTATTTTTGCTGAGGATTGAAATATGAGAATTCTAATGGTTGGCCATTATCCCCCACATACAGGTGGAATTGCTAATCATCTCGACAATTTAGTTAGGGAACTTAGGAAAAGACATGAAGTTCATATCCTCACTTATGGACCAGTAACTCCTAGAGAGTTCGAAAAAGAGTTTGTCCACCAAGTTAAACCCCCCAACTTTTTTGGAATTAGGGGGATAAGTTTTACTCTATTAGCATCTAAGAAAATTGAGGATCTGTGCAGAGAATACAGGTTTGATTTAATTCATGCTCATTTCATTGGTACAACTAGCTATGCTGGAATATTAGCTAAGAAGAGAGTTAGGATTCCAGTGGTTGTTACAGCACACGGTAGTGACCTTGATTTCATGTCCAAGCTACCATTGGGCACATATTATGTGAAAAAAAGCCTGAGTGAGGCAGATAGAGTTATAGCTGTTAGTCATTATCTGGCAAAAAAAGCCCTTTCTCTTGGTGCACGAAGCGTGCATGTTGTTCCAAATGGGGTGAGAGAGTTCAAGCTCAGGAAGCATAAAAGGGAATTTATAACATTTATTGGAGCGTTAAGACACTACAAAAGCCCAGAAACAGTTCTTAAACTAGCTGAGGTTTTTCCAGATGAAAAGTTTCTGATTGTTGGGGATGGCCCACTTAGAAATATTTTAGAAGAAAAAGCTCCTCCCAATGTCCAATTTTTAGGCTACCGGGGTGATATAGAAAATATTCTTTCGAAAACTAAAATTCTTATCCTACCTTCAAAAAGAGAGGGATTTGGGCTTGTGATAATTGAAGCTAATGCATTAGGGGTTCCAGTGATTGGCAGAAAAGTTGGAGGAATTCCAGAGCTAATAGTGGAAGGCAAAAATGGAGTCACATTTAAAAACTTTGAAGAATTGATTGAGAAGTTTCAAGAAATGCTGAATTTGAAAAAACAACGCAAAATGGGTACCATTGGGAAAAGACTTTCCAAAAAATACACTTGGAAAGAAATAGCAAGGAAAATTGAAGAAATATACGAGGTTACACTACACTCTCTTTGACCTCTCTAATCCTGTTGATGGCTTTGTAAAGCTCATCAATACTCGTCTTGTAGACTAGTGTTCTCCCCTGATATTTTGTCAAAAATCGGACACTTCCACTTTCTTCATCAATTGAGTATTCTATTAGGAGTTTCAGCTTGTCACAGACATCAATGAATTCTTCTAGAGACTTCACTTCTACTTCATCACCTTCGAGCTCTTGCATCTTCACCTCTAGAAAAGGAGTGTTAGGGAACAATCTTTTTAGCTCTCTCATTGAATACTTAAATGCATAATCAAACCTGTTCACCATGAGAAACACCAAGAATATTTTAACTTCTTAGCTAAATAAACTTTGGGAGTGAGAACATGACAGTTGTAATAAACATGAGAGATGGATTTGATAAGAGAAAAATCAAAATCGCTGCAAAGTTCATTAGAGATGGTAAACTTGTTGCCTTCCCTACTGAAACAGTATATGGACTAGGAGCTGATGCATTAAATGAGAAAGCCGTTAGAAGAATTTTTGAGGCAAAAGGAAGACCAGCCGATAATCCTCTAATTGTCCATATAGCTGATTTTGAGCAGTTGTATGAGCTAGCGAGAGAAGTCCCCAAAGAAGCTGAAGTTTTGGCGGAACATTTTTGGCCTGGGCCTTTAACTATAGTATTGCCAAAAAAGAACAATGTTCCTAAAGTTACAACAGGTGGACTGGATACTGTAGCGATAAGAATGCCCGCTCATGAAATTGCTCTTGGCTTAATTAAAGCAAGCAGAAGACCCATAGCCGCCCCTTCAGCGAATATAAGTGGCAAGCCTAGCCCTACTTTGGCAGAACACGTAGTAGATGATTTTTATGGGAGAATAGAGTGCATAATCGACGGAGGAGAAGTGAAAATTGGAGTTGAGTCCACAGTTCTAGATTTAACGACAAAACCACCAACTCTTTTGAGGCCCGGTGGGTTACCCTTAGAAGAAATTGAGAAAGTTATTGGGAAGGTAAGGATTCATCCTGTAGTAAAAGGCAAGGCTGTAGATGTTGCAAAAGCTCCCGGGATGAAATACAAACATTATGCCCCAAATGCCCAAGTAATTGTAATTGAAGGAAGCCGAGAAAGAGTCAAAGAGAAAATTAAGGAGCTTTTAATTGAATATAAGAGAAGAGGGACGAAAGTTGGCGTTATGGCAACAGGAGATTTTTATGAGGCTGATGCATATATAAACTTAGGAAACAGCGAGGAAGAAATAGCGAGAAATCTCTTCAGAGCTTTGAGGGAACTTGACAAATCTGGAGTTGATGTGATCCTTGCAGAGGGTATAGAGGAGAGAGGCCTCGGATTAGCAGTTATGAACCGTCTTAGAAAAGCTGCGGGATATAAAATAGTTAGAGCGTAAATCTTTTATCCACCAAGAGTTAATAAGTTAATAATTTAGAGGGCATAAAATCCAAAGGTTTGGAAAGAATCTAATCACGAAGAGGTGGGAAGTTTGCCATTTGATCCACTCGCTCCCAGCCCTGAAGACTTAGAGCAGATAGGATACAAACGTATCACGGACGGAAAAATAAAAGAAGGGCTTAAATTTCTCATCAAAGCTGCAAAAGGATATGAAGAAATAGGAAAACTTACTGATGCTGCGAGAATTTATAAATACGTTGGAATTTCTCTCTTAGACAGAACTAAAGATCCCGAAAAAGCGAGGCCTTTTCTCATTAAGAGTGCTTATATATACCTTCATTTGATTGAAGAGGAAATTGAGATGCCCGAAATTAATCCTGCAAAGCTTGAAGACTTCTGTTTGAGTGTGTTGGAGATATTTACTCTCCTAAACGATAAGAGGAATCTAGAAAAATATACCAGAGAATTTGCAGTAATGTACGAAGATTTAGGTAGCGCATACCTTGATAGCGATGATATTGAATTAGCTATTGAAGCTTATGAGACTGCCTACAGATACTATAAGTTCATTGGGGATATTGATGGAGTGAAAATAACTGCAGAAAGACTTATTGACTTATATGGCAAATTAGCAGAGCAATACCTCGAAAATGAGCAGTATAAGGAAGCTGGAGACACTTTCTTTAGGCTTGGTTATTTTGTTAAAGACATATTTGATTACGATTCCCACTTTATAGAAATCCTCGATACTGCTGGAAAAAACTATGAAAGGGCCAGTAAGGAAGCTTATGCTGAGGGGGACTTAGATCAAACAACCGAAAGACTGCTCAAAGCAGAGTATGCATACCTTTTAGCTAGAAACTTCAACAGAGCAAAGCTTATAGGACTAAATGTCAGCAGAATGCTCTATCAGCTTGTAGGTAGCTACAGACGTAGCGGTAAGTTTGATAAAGTTGGTGAGAAGCTTATCCAGCTGGCTGAGGCTTTGATTGGCATTGGAAAAATCGAAGATAGTATTGAGATATACAAATCTGCCCTAGAAGAATCTGAGGGTAAAATTGACTATAAAGTTGAAATAAGGATAGCTTTGCTGAGATACTTAGCAGCTAAAAAGGAAGACACCAGCATATTAGAGAGAATAGAGCAAATAGAATTTTACTCAAAGCGTGCCGACTACTTAAAGGCCTTAGAAATCGCAGAAAAGGTAATCAACGAATATCCAGAGTTAAGAGAAATTAAAAACAAACTGTACCGTGCAGAGGGCATAGTCACTGATTAATTCCCGCCCTTCTGTATCCCCTCCTTCTTGTGTCTCCTAAAAAGAAAACCTCCTCAACAAGTCCTTTCTGCTTCAGAATTCTCAACGCATAGCGAACGGTTCTTTCCGAAAGAGACGTCAGACGGGCAATTTCCTTAGAAGAGAGCGGTCTCTCACTTAAGCTCTCAAAAACTCGTATTGCTGAGGTAGGTAAAGCAAACTACATCCCCCCTCATCGTCACCACCACTGAAAAGTAGAAAAGAGAAGTTATAAAGTTTCCGATTAAGGCAAAATTCATCATTCCCTCGGCTTAAGTGAAACTCTTGGAAGTGGAATATGGTAAGGTAGCTTCATGTCCTTGGCAGCAACCATCAAGAGCGGAGTAATTTCGTTTGTTATGAAATTAACAATCTCCGCAAACATTTCTGGCCTAACTTTCTTTTCCTTTTCCCAAAGATCGAGAACTTCATCAATCTGCTCTTTTTGAGGTGGCAGATAGAACACCATCCCCTTAACTACTGCACTTGCAATCTCGGGGCGATAGTTTATTCTATACTCAAAAAGCACTTCAATTCCATTTACTTTTCCAGTGGGCATTCGTATTTCTCCCAGCCTAACCTCTTCAATCTGTGGAGAGAGATTAACTTCAACCCTGCCAACCACTCCACCTTTCTTTTCAATTTCTATTTTTGTAATGTTTATTCCCAACACTGGCATCTTTTTCACCACTTCAACTTCAACCGATGCTTATAAAACCTTATTGGTTCCGTTAGCTAAAGGTTAAAAGTCTATGTGAGTATTCTAAATCATGCCAAGAGAAAAAGTTGTTCGTGTCTGGGATGAGCGAGAGATAGTGTATCCTCCGAAAAGATGGCGCTATTTGTGGGAAAAGCGAGAGAAAGCGTTGCAGATTATGGAACGCTTAGCTCAGTTTGACCCTCACGTTTATGGAAGCGTTGCGAGGGGAGATGTTAGGAAAGATAGCGATATCGATATTGTTATTCCTTACAAAGTGCCAAGCTATCTAATTGAGCTTGCTCTTGAAGGGATACCAATTCAAGCGAGAAGAATTGTTATGGCAACCCCTTGGCATCTTATAAAGGGCCATATTGAAATTGACGAAGAAACAACTGTAACATTCTTTTTGACAAATCCAACAGATAAAGAGTTGGAATTCTACAAATGGGGTGGAATGGTTGATATCTGGGGAGTAAAAACCAAGCAGAGGGTTCCAGGAGTTAATAAAAAGCTGATTTTGATTATTCCGACAGAAAAGGGACATATTGAGAGAGAGGTTGTTGGAAGGGAAAGCGAGGTTGCAAAGATTTTAGGAGTTAGTGTGGAGCTTGTTAAGGAGAGAGTGCACATCCTAACTAGGAGAGATGCAATTGGAAGGACAGGAATTTACCTCAACGAAGAAGTCCCAGACTGGATGAGCTTTGAGGAAGCCTTAAAGATGATAGCTGACAGAGACCCGAACATTAGGAGGAAAGTCAGGGAGAGCGGAGGAATTTAAAGTAGCGCAATAGCCCTAACTGGACTTCCGGAGCCGTTTTTAATTTTAAGCGGAAATGCAATGAAAGTAAAGTTTTTCCCAATCAGCTTTTCAAGGTTTGTCAAGTTTTCAAAAATTGGAATCTCAGCAGAGAGAAGAGTTCTATGGACTTCTTCGTTACCAATGCTCATTCCATCGGTTCCAACAGCTTTAACCCTAGCATTGACTAAAAACTCAGCAAGTTCTACACTTAGCTCTCTACCTCCAGAATAAAATAGTACAATCTTGCCTTCTAAATCTGTTTTAGGGACTTCTTCAATAGTTATCTCACCTTGACCGTCAGAAGTGTCAATAACAACAGCTTTTCCAAAGAACTTCTCCAAAGGCAGCACATCTATTGTTTTCCCACCTTTTATGAAGTGTGCTGGAGCGTCAACATGAGTTCCGCTGTGCTCTCCAAAACAGAGGAGATTCATGTAATATCCGTCCTTTTCAAGGCTTGCCCATTCTTTAATTTTAATTCCTGGGTCACCGGCATAAACCTCAAGCTCTTCGCTCAAGGTTTTTGTTAAATCTATCATCATGTCCTCCACCAATCAATTTTTAACATCTAAACCTTAAAAGTGAGCGGGTGATGTTATGGACTGCACGAAAGATTATTGTGTCAAAGACATTAACTTGGCTCCGGAAGGAGAGAAGAAAATTGACTGGGTTTCTCGCTTTATGCCCGTCCTCCAGAGTATAAGAAAGGATTTCAAGAAAGAAAAGCCGTTTAAAGGCGTTAAGATTACTGCTTGCTTGCACTTGGAAATGAAGACTGCTTTCCTTCTTCTCACGCTAAAAGCCGGAGGAGCAGAGGTTTCAGCAACTGCAAGCAATCCTCTAAGTACTCAAGATGATGTTGTCGCGGCTTTAGCTAAGGCTGGTGTTAAAGTTTATGCAATAAGAGGGGAAGATAGAGAGCAGTATTATGAATTCATGCATAAAGCCCTCGACATAAAGCCAAACATCCTCATAGATGATGGAGCAGACATGATAAGCGTTGTCCACAGAGAAAGGCAAGAACTCATTGACAATATTTGGGGAGCCAGCGAGGAAACGACAACTGGAGTTATCCGCTTAAGGGCGATGGAAAAAGATGGAGTGCTTAGATTCCCAATCATAGCTGTCAATGATTCATATACAAAGTATTTATTCGACAATCGCTATGGAACTGGTCAGTCAACATGGGACGGCATAATAAGAACTACCAACCTTCTTGTGGCTGGTAAAAACGTCGTTGTCGTCGGCTATGGCTGGTGCGGAAGAGGAATAGCAATGAGGGCAAGAGGGTTTGGAGCGACAGTTATAGTGGTTGAAGTTGATCCAATTAGGGCATTAGAAGCAAGGATGGATGGCTTTTTAGTCATGCCGATGAAGGAAGCAGCTAAGATTGGAGACATTTTCATCACTGCAACCGGTGATATAAACTGCATCCGCAAAGAGCATTTTGAAGTTATGAAGGATGGAGTGATTTTAGCTAATGCTGGGCATTTTGATGTGGAGATTTCAAAACCTGACCTGGAGTCTTTAGCTATTGAGATCAGCAATCCAAGGCCTAACATAACCGAATACAAGCTCAAAGATGGGAGAAGATTATACCTGCTTGCAGAAGGGCGTTTGGTAAACTTAGCGGCAGCAGATGGACATCCAGCTGAGATTATGGACATGAGCTTTGCTCTGCAAGCTATGGCTGCTAAATACATTAAAGATAACCACGAGAGGCTTGAGCCAAAAGTCTACGTTTTGCCGAGAGAAATTGATGAGATGGTAGCGAGGATTAAGTTAGCAGCTATGGGAATTGAGATTGAACAGCTGACAGAAGAACAAAAGAAATACTTGGAAAGCTGGGAGCACGGGACTTAACTTCGCTCCCCATCATTATTTTTAAGTAAACCATCCAGCAGTGCTTCGATATCTGAGCCGAAGAGAACTACAATTAAAGCGCTAATTCCTGCTAAACTTCCCCAAAACACTGCCATTTTTGAGTAGTATTTGCTGAGTCCTGTTAATCCATAGAACACAGCTACAATTACCACTGCCTCTAAAAGTCCCGCAGCTTTTCCTTTTAACTTAAAATATCCATAGAGAGTCATAGCTAAAACAATTGAAACGAAAGGTGCTGCTATATATCTTACATATTCTCTAAGGAGCAGAGTTCTCGAAGGCTCTTTTGCAATTAAAAAGAAAACCATAGTCCAATATACAATGCACAATATTAAAAGGAGGAAAAGGCGGTGTTTTGTAAGTGTGTCATTTTGATAGCTCTTACTCATTGCTTACTACCCCGAAAGGCGCTCTAGCATCCCTCTAATCCCAAGCCTCCGGTGAAAGCCTACGTTTGAATACATTTTTCATCCCTTAACTATTGGTTTTGGATGGCTGGTTGACGGAATATATTATTAGCGATATAGGTATCCAAAAGGCTATACCCATTGCAAAAACTAGTAAATCTCTACCGGTTAGTGTTCCCACAAAATATTTTGCTATCGCCATTAGAAGGTACCAAAGAACTATAGCAAATGGTGCTAGTGCTTTAAGCTTAATTGCAAAAGCATAGCAGACTATTCCTATCATAATTACCGCTAAAGTATCCAAAAATGGCTCATTCCTAAGTAAAGACAAGCCAAAGATAACATACAAAAAGAGCGGAATAAATACTAACCATCTCCCATCTACACCCACTTTCCTCATCTTAGACCTCCTCCGTTTCTAATTCTGATTACCTGCTTTATGGCGATAGTAATCGACGACGGTTTCATATATTGCGACGACTCCTAATAATACCACCCACAGGGCCCCCAATATGACATCTTGCAAATCAAGTCCGTACAAAAAGTCTATTGCCCCAAGAGTAGCAATGTAACTTATGATGCCCGCAATTAACGTCCTTACTAAATTATGAAGGCTTGTTTTTCTTTCCAGAATCACGTAAGTGACGATAAACATGCCCAGCAGTACTGCAGAAAGTGGTGCAAAAAATTTCATGAAGCTCACGAATTCTGCAACACTTCTTCCGTCAATCATAAACATTACGAAAAGACATGCAGTAATAAGGAAAAAGAAAAACAGCATTCTGAGAATCAAAGTCTTTGATGTTATGTTAGCAGACATTCAAATCCCTCCTTACGGGGCTATTGATTGACATCACAGTATGTCCCCTCTTCTTCACAACATCTGACCTCCCCCCGTCCTCAAGGGCGAGACTTTCGGATAGGTAGCAGCTTTGAGCCACTCCATTGAATTCAAACCTTTCTATCGTTTTTTGCATGTTCGTAATTAGCTATAATAAGCACTATGGCATAAACTAACAATATAGGCAATAATGGAAAAGCCCAAGCTTTATAGCCAAATATAAGGGCTCCAGCGCTAGAGAAAACACCTACTGCCAGGGTTACTGAAATGGCATCCTTAAGGTGCTCGGGAAGAGATGCCAGCTTACTGTACCTACTGGCAAAGAGGTAAAAGGCAATGGACGCAATAGAAGCGAGAATATAGCATGTTAGCGCGCTTACTGCATCTTTCATATCTGCTTGTCCTGTGATAAAGAGGACAAAGATAGAAATAATGACAAAAAGTGACACAATGAATCCCCTGACTAACAGGTTCTTTAACAACATAACCCCCCCAATTATGGTGCTGTATCCATACAAAATGTTCCATATTCGACACAACGATTACAGGCTTCATAGCACCAAGGACATTCACTCAGAACACATCCAAGGAAATATGCCAGGTTGCCTGTCCATACACATGCGCCACAACATGCTATAGTACAGGGTATGTTATAATCTCTACTACAGCAATAGGACATGCAAAGGAAGGCGCAGTCTGCATCACTGGAACATTCGTGTTTACAGGTGCTTAAGGGTGTTACCTCACCATTTGTAGTCACAGCTTTAGTCGTTATTCTTTTGTTATCCTCTGAAGTTGTGAATTCTAACAGGTAGCTTCTTGTCTTAACTCCTTGAACTGGTTTTGAGAATTCATAATAAGCTATCACGTGCTTGCCATCTTTTAAGGGAATCCCCATGGCAAGCATTGTTATCTTTTCGCCGCTGTAATCTACTGTGTGCTTTACTATTTTGACGTTCTTATAATCAACCTCCCAGGGCTTTGCTAATCCTCGTATATCCTTACTTAAAACTGCCTTAAAGAACACGTGAATCCTCGACCAGTTTTCTGGTGTTTTCTCTACGGGCTTAACTGCCTTAAAAGGATTTACACAACCCTTAACTTCTGGAAGCTTTGGATTGTTCAAAGCATACGCTGCATACGCTCCAACCAAAAGCAACACCACAAACATGCCCAACAATGCCCTTCTCCTCATCCGCCCCCCCCCAACGGACTATCATATAAATTTTGCAACCAAAAATTATAAAAATTTCGTGAACTAAAAGTTTAAAACCTGACAAAATTCAGATGAGGTATTAGTATTAATCCTAAAACAACTTAAAGAAGTATCCATATCACAGTGTCTTAGAGAGCACAAAGACAGTAAGAGTAATACTTAAAACTACCCTTGAAACTACTTTCGGTTATGAACTGGCAATCTGCTTTGGATAAGTTCCTCAAGGATTGGAAAGACAAAGACTTTGTCGAAGCGGCTCTGCTTACTGGGAGTTATGCTGTTGGATTACAAACCAAGCACTCTGATGTAGATGTTTACATCGTGCTTTCTGATAAAGTTGAGTGGCGTGAGAGAGGGAACGTCATTATAGATGGCGTTTTAATTGAATACTTTGCAAACCCAGTAAAACAAATTAGACAATACTTTAAGAAAGAATTCAAGCAGAATAAAAGAAGTACTGCAAGAATCATCACAATTGGCAAAGTCCTCTTTGATAAGACAGGAATAGCTGAGGAGCTCAAAAGAGAAGCGTTGGAATACATGAAAAAGCCCTTTGAGAAGCCTGATGAAATTTGGGTAGAGATTGCTAAATACTTCCTCTGGGACATGCTTGACAGCCTAAAGGATGCAGAAGAAAGAAACGACCCAAGCTTTAGCTATCTTTATCATCTAACAATTAACAAAGCCCTTGAGATTTATTCAAAGTTTTTATGTGTTGAAATTCCACCAGCAAGCAAAGTTTATCGCCTCTTTACAGATGGAAAGTTTAGAGAAGCTTACATGTTTGAAGAATTTCCAGACAAAGAATTTGTTAAACTATTCCTGAGTGCTATGAAAAGTTTGGAACTAAGAAACCTTGAATTGGTCATAGAGCATGTCTTTGACAAAATGGGTGGCTTCAATATTAATGGCTGGCAACTGAGAACAAAAATCGAAGTATAAGTCAGCTGACTTCAATTCTCTCGACGAGTTTTCTTCTAATTTTATAAATCTTGTCTTTGAGGTGCTCTGAGTAGTCCATAAGTCTAGCTATTTCAGACAGCTCGAGTCCTTCTTTGTACTCCCTTGCAGCCCTCTCCAAGTTTCCCTCTTTGATACTTTTCTCTGCATTTTGAGTCTTTCTAGTGAGGAACTCCAAGAGAGGTTCCCTAAGATTTACTGCTGTTAATCTAAGTGCAATATCCAAGAAGAGCCGAGAGCGTAGCTGTGAACTTTTAATAGTTTTTGCTTCCTCTATAGCTTTCTCGAACAGCAGTTGGTATCCATCTTCACCTTTGTTAAAGAGCTCCAAGCCGATTAAAGAAAATGCACCTCCCCTATAATAGCTGTCTTGGATGTGTCTAGCAACTTGAATCGCTTTCTTGAACTCGCCTTTCTCCGCTAACGCTACGCTCATCTCGCTCAGCGCAATGTCTTTATATGCTGAAATCCTAATGCCTTCAACAATTCTTAGAGCCTCTCCGTAATTGCCAAGCTTTATGAGTGCACCCACACTTAACATCTTAAGCCTAGCCCTTTTCTCCCTGTCCTCAATCAGCCTCATGAGCTTTGAAGCATCTGACAGTTTTCCTATCTCTATAAGCTTCAAGAAGGCAGCTTCAACAACTTGAATTCGAGCATCTTTGATTTTCAGCTTTTCTGCAAGCTTTAAACTTTCATTAACTTTTCCAGCCTCTGCAAGCTTTGAAATTATCTCCCCAAAGGTCATTTCTCTCGTAACTGGGTTCTCTATTTCAGCAGCACTTTTCAGAGCTTGAGAGAATATTGAGGAATACAATGGAATATTAGCTTCTACAAGAACTTTCCCAATTTCACTAAAAGCTATTGCTCTGTAATAGGGATCAGAAATTTTTTCTGCAACTCTAATTGCACCCTCAATATCTTCACTTCTGAGGAGAGTCTTTAAGAAGTGCATCACAGCGGCAGTTCTATCCTCCTTGAGATCTATTTTAAGTATTAAAGTCAATACTTCCTCAACAAGCTTAATGGCAAGATTCTCATCAAATGTGACTGCTTCAACTGCTATATCCGATAAAGCCATTGCCTTTTGTTTAGGATTAGCAAGTTTCTCTGCCTCATTTATAGTCATTTGAATAAGTCCTTTGTAGAGCTCAAAGTCTGCATCTTTAACTGCAATGGCTAAGCTTAGGAGAGATTGGATTCTCTCCAAATCATCATCTATTGTTTCAACAACATCAAACCCCAAAGATAACAGCTGTTGCTCACCATTAGAAATCTTTAAAAGAGTACTTATTACTCTTAGTTTCTCATTGTTGTTACTAATATAGGGAAGCAACGCTAGGATTCCATTAATTTTCTCTTCCATTCCAGCTCACAAAGTCTATTTCGACTTTAGAGTTTATAATACTCTCGGCTTGAAATGCGAGGTATCAATCAAAGCGCTAAATTATGGTCGAAATGTTTCGAACTTTGTAGAAATCTTTAATTGTTGATAAATCCACAAATATTGGGAAAAATTTATATACATCCATGTATACTTCGTGGCGGTGATATCCATGAAGAAATTTTCAGCAATTTTGTTAATAACCATAGTGTTGCTTAGCGTGCCATTGGCCTTTTCCCAACCAAGACATAAAATAGACTTCTCAAAGCCCCTTTATGCAGAGGATGTGCACATTGGTAAGAAAATAACAGTTGATTACATTCCCAGAGCCGCCGCAAGAAGAGGTGGTAAGCCAAGCTCAACTACAAGCCCAGCAGCTACTGGCATTTTAGGTGAACCTGTCGCCGGAGAAAAATACGCAATCGTAATTGGAATTGCAGATTATCCAGGCACTTCAAACGACCTGCAGTACACAGATGATGATGCGTTATTAGTCTATGACACCCTTGTCAACGTCTATGGATTCAAGCCAGAGAACATAATCCTCTTGATAAACATGAGTGCCAGCTTTGATAACATCTATAATGCGATTATGACGCTCAAATCAAAGGTAACTGCGGATGATGAAGTGGTCTTCTATTTCAGCGGTCACGGTTCAACTGGTAGAGCAGCCGATGGAGACAACGAAGTAATTGACGAAGCAATCGTAGTTCACGATGGAAATCCTGATGGGCAGATATTGCTCATCTGGGATGGACAGCTCAAGGCATGGTTTGAGGACTTCCCAACAAGCAGAGTGATTTTCATCTTTGACAGCTGCTACTCAGGCGGAATGACTGACCTAGCGGCTGATGGCAGAATAATAGCCATGGCATCTGGAGAAAGAGAGTTCTCACTCGAAAGCGCTGAGTGGGGCCACGGACAGTTCACATACTACTTCTTCCTTGAAGGCATTAACCTTGGCTATGCAGACGTTTATGACCATGACGGAGATCCAACAACTCCAGACGTTACAGTTGAAGAAGCATTTGACTATGCCTATGCAAACTGTGAACAGCAGACACCGGTTATAGCGGATTTATTCACGAATGACTTGTTACCTTGAGCAACATTTTTATCCCTCTTTTCTTAACTTTTTATTTGGTGTTCTTGATGATATACAAAGCCAAATTTGGGACTCCTGAAAGGGGATGGGTTGTTCTTGTTCATGGTCTTGGAGAGCACAGCGGCAGATATGAAAAGCTGATAACAATGCTTATGAGCGAGGGATTTGCTGCCTATACTTTTGACTGGCCTGGACACGGGAAAAGCAAAGGAAAAAGAGGACATGCAACAATTGAACAGACTATGGAAATAATTGACGAGATTATTGAGGAAATTGGCGAGAAGCCATTTCTCTTTGGACACAGCTTAGGTGGATTAACGGTCATCAGATATGCACAAACACGACCAGATAGGATTAGAGGAGTTATAGCTTCTTCACCAGCTCTAGCAAGAAGTCCAAAAACGCCTATCTTTATGGTGGCTTTAGCAAAAATTTTAGGAGCAATTGCACAAAGCTTGACTTTAAGCAATGGAATTGATCCAAATCTATTGTCACGAAACAAAGAGGCTATTAGAAAATATATTGAAGATGAACTCGTGCATGACAAAATTTCAGCAGCTTTGGGGAGGAGTCTGTTTGAAAATATGGAAAAAGCACACAAAGAGGCTGAGAAAATCAAAGTTCCCATACTAATCCTAGTAGGTACTGAAGACATCATAACACCTCCAGAAGGAGCGAGAAAGCTGTTTGAAAAGTTGACAGTTGAGGATAAAACACTCAAAGAGTTCGAAAGAGCATATCATGAGATTTTCGAAGACCCAGAGTGGGGAGATGAGTTCCACAAAGTTATAATCGAGTGGCTAAAAGAGCGTGCATAAAGATTATGCAGGGGATTCTAATGCTCATTGATACATTTCCGACTTTCCTCAAGCACTGGAATAGCACTGAAGAAAGCTGGTTGAGGTATATTCAAGAGTACCCAGAGCTCTTTGAGAAGATTAAGTGGGACTATGAGCGGTACAAAATGGACTGGAGGGAATATCTAAAGCTCCTCACCAAGAGAAATACCGACGAGCTTAAGCTTGCGTATGAGAGTCTTCTGAAAGTTCTCCCAGAGGTGGAGAGGAAAATTAAGATACTCTTTGACGTCAAAGACTACAACATTGTAATCTATGTTGGTCTTGAGAACGGAGCCGGATGGGTAACCGAATTCATGGGAAAGCCCTCAATTCTTTTCGGCCTTGAAGCTATTGCAGAGCTTAAATGGTATGACAAGCTTGAGGGACTGATTGCTCATGAGTTTGGACACTTAGTCCACTGGCTTTTACGAGGAGAAGACATAGAAAAGCTCGAAGATGAGCAAATAATATGGCTCTACACGGAAGGATTCGCCCAGCGCATTGAAGATTTAATTACTAGCAGACCTTGGCACTTTGAGGAAGAAGGATGGTTCGAGTGGTGCGAAGAACATGAGAAGCTCCTTAAAGAAGAGTTCTTGAGGAGGGTTAAAAAGGGAGAAGCTTTGAATCCATTTTTCGGATCATGGTATCAGCTCTTTGGAAAACAGTTCTTAGGTTACTATCTTGGTTATAAGTTTATCCTAAAGCTTGAAGAAAAGTTTTCCTTAGAAGAGATCGCGAAGCTAGAAAAAGAGAAAATTAAGGAGGAAATATTAAAGTTCCTGCGAGATTAGATGTTTTCTCTCAAATCAATTATATGCTCAAGCTCTGGACCTGTTTTTATCAGTGCCACAGGAACGCCGACTTTGTCTTCAATCTCCTCTATGAACTCCTTTGCCTTCTTCGGCAGTTTGTCGTAATCTGTTACGCCAAAGGCTTCTTTGTCATATTTGTCAAGCATCGTGACCGCAAGCATTGTAGCGCCGTTAATCTTTGCAGAATATCTTGCAAACTCAAAGTCAAACCAACCAACTCTCCTCCTTCTTCCGGTCACTGTGCCATATTCAACTAACCCCATTCTCTCCGCCTCTTCCATTGGTATTTCTGTTGGGAATGGCCCAGCTCCTACTCTCGTTGGAAAGCTCTTGAAGACAACTATAACATCATCAACCCTTGTCGGCCCAATTCCAACGTCGCTTGCTATTGCTGAAGCTGAAATGTCTTTTGAAGTTACATAAGGATATGTACCAAAATATAAGCTCAGTCCAAAGCCCTGGGTTCCTTCAACTAAAACAAGCTTTCCTTCATCTAAAGCGTCATTTACTTCCTGAGCAACGTCTGTCAAATAAGGCTCAAGCTCCTTAACGTCTTTAGCTTGTCTTGCCTTCCTCATTACGCGGTCAGCGTTTGCTGGACCACAACCACTTCCAGTCGTACCTATCTTTCCATGCAAATACCCGTTGGTTCTATCAAGCTCCTTGTGGTGTGGCTCAATTATTGCACACCTATAATCTATGCCAACCCTCTTGGCAACATCGAACTCTTTGAGATGCTCAAGCTCATGGAAGAAAACCTCTGGGTCAACTAAAACTCCAGCTCCGACCAAGAGCCTTGCTTCTCTGTTCATAAAACCCGTGGGCAGCTGTCTAACTGCGTATTTTTTCCCGTGTATAAAAACGCTGTGTCCTGCGTTTGTTCCTACTCCTCCGCGTGCAATGACATCTGGTTTATCATGCAGAGCAAGATAGGCAATTACAGAACCTTTTCCCTCATCTCCCCATTGTCCACCAACAACAATAACACTTGGCATGGCTCTTACCCATAGATAAGTCAATAACACCCTTAAAACAGTTTCGGAAAAATGAAAAATTAACAAGGAAATGTTGAAATTTATTCGACTTGGAAATAAAATCCCTCCTCAAAGAAGCTCCTTCCTTTAATCAGGTAGCTACTGTTGTAGTTAAAATATCGGAGCATTTTTCTTGTGCAGTACCTATCAACGCCAGCAATCACAATTATGAACTTCTCGTTGTTCCATGGATTTCTTAAGGTTTGAACAACTCCTAAAGGGTATTCTTCGGGAACTGGAGCATCTGACTTAACCACTTTAATGCTACCGTTTGAAAAGATGAACGAAATTGGATTTTCAACAGCTGTGAAGTTTCTTACAATCTCCCAGTCGCCGTTAAAAGAAAATTTTACAGCGAGCTTTTCAATTAAGCTTCTTGTTAACTCATTTGCTGCAGGCCCTCCAATTACTATTAAATTACTTCTCAAATTTTCATTTGTGAGTTCTTTATCACTCTTAACTTCAACCAATATTCCCGCACTTCTCAACTTATCAGCAAGCATAAGTGCAGTCTCTTTATCGTATTCATTTCCGCTTTTGTCTGGATTCTGCGTTCCGTAAACTATAATGACACTTTTGTCTGTGTAAATTCTATTCGCTGCCCAAAACCCATTTACAGGCATTTTTGAATTAAAGTATCTGCTTAGGTTGTTTTTCGTTACCAGCTTTCCCACAACTTCCGGTATCTGACTGAATGAAATGTTTTCTTGAAATGCTTTGGCCAAATCCCAAACAAGAACATAGCCATGAGTCGCATCTTTTAGGATAGAGTAATCTGCAATGGTAGAGTTGTAGTGTTCTGCAAGATAATAATGGGTAAAAGCTTCAACCAAGTTTTCGTTTAGATACGCCCCACTTGTGGAAAAATCCAGATTATATGCCGTAAAAGGAAGCTCTTCCAAAACTTTTTGGTAGATAAAGCGGTACTCTGATGACATGCCAAGCCTATCAGAATCCAAAAATGCATGAGCAAACTCGTGGATGAAAAAGGCCCTAAACATGTAGTCTTTGATTGCTTGAATGTTTGGCAAGCCAGTGTAACGCAGATTGTCTAAATAACTCCAAGGTACAGAACCAATCATGTATGCCTTAGTCACCGTTTGACGTGAGTGAAGGTGAATGAAGAGAGAATATGAAAGTTCAACTCGATATTCATTATATTTCTTTCCAGAGCGATTCTCAAGCTTCTCAATAAAGTCCAGCTCTTTAAAAATATCCTCAATTGGAGTAAGCGCTTTCTCATATTCCTCTCTGTGGGCATTATAGAACTCTATGAAGTTGCTTTCCTTGGCAAAGTCTGAAAGCTCAGCATAAAAATCTGATAAGTTCTCTTTATCTCCAAGATAATCCATAACAGCTAAACTGCTTGCCCAGTTCAAGATGTTTTCATCTTTGACATAGTTGGGCAAATTTTTAGGAAACATTTGCCGCATTGATTTTACTGCCATATGATCCTTGTGGGGGGCAAAGTACGTCAAAACATCATCAACATAGCTTTGGGGAGCAATTATAAACTCATCACTCCCATTAAACGCCAGAATATACACCACAGCAAACAATTCAAGGTTGGGGTTGACTTCCACCACAACTTGAGGCTGCTCTTCAGCTTTGATAAGAGGTGTTTGAGAGATAAGCAGAAGAAAGCACAAAATTAATGAAGCTTTCTTCACACTTACCACCATATTAAGTTTAGAAAGTTAAAAATAAAAGTTTTATTGCAAAGGGTAAAGGATAAAACTTGAAAATACAAATGCTCTTAGGTGTTTAAAATGATAAAAAACAAGCTCATTGTGGTTACTGGTGGGGCTGGTTTCATAGGCTCACATATTGCTGAAGAGCTCAGCAAAGACAACGAAGTTGTTGTTATTGACAACCTCTATTCGGGAAAAGTTGAGAATGTGCCAGAAAATGTAAAATTCATCCAAGCTGATATTCGAGATTATGAAAGCATAGCCGACGTGATAAGCCAAGCGGATTACGTCTTTCATGAGGCAGCACTTGTAAGTGTTGTCGAAAGCGTGGAGAAGCCAATTTTAACCGAAGAGATTAATGTTTTGGGAACGCTGAATATCCTAAGAGCTTTAAGCGAAGGACATGGCAAACTTATCTTTGCATCCTCTGCCGCTGTATATGGCGACAATCAAAATCTGCCTCTGAAAGAGGAAGAAGAGCCTAGGCCTTTGTCACCTTATGGAGTTACAAAAGTATCTGGAGAGTATTATTGTAAGATATTTTACGAGATCTATGGAGTCCCAACAGTGGCTTTGAGGTATTTCAACGTCTTTGGTGAAAGACAAGGATACAACCAGTATGCTGGAGTTATAAGCATCTTCATCAATCGTGCTTTAAAAAATGAGCCGCTGATAATTTTTGGAGATGGAAAACAGACGAGAGACTTCATTTATGTTAAAGATGTCGTTAAAGCAAACGTCTTAGTTGCGGAGAAGGAGAGAGCAAACGGAGAAGTATTTAATGTTGCTCGTGGTGAGAGAACGACAATCCTTGAGCTGGCTATGAAGATCATTGATGCAACAAATTCCTTAAGCTCAATAATCTTTGATAAACCAAGACCCGGCGATATAAAACACAGCCAAGCTGATATAAGTAAAATCAAGAAGCTCGGCTTTAAACCAGAGTACTCTCTTGAGGAAGGGCTTTTGAGAACAATTGAATGGTATAGGGGGCAAAAAGCATGAAAGTCTTGAGCATAACCCCAAGCTCCAAATTCTCCTCATTTCTAAGGAGGAAGCTTGTTAAAGCCGTTGAAGAGTTTTCAAGCAAAATTGAGACTAAAGAAAATCTGATTATCCTGCCAAAGGAAGAAAAAGCCGAATTTGGAACATTCCTATGCTCAAGCAGCATAATAACGGGCAAGCATATAGGGAGAACGTACTATGAAGGACTCATGTTCTCCACATCACGGAGATTTGAAAAGGAAGCAGAGATTACAGCAAAGGAACTGCTCCTCGAACCAAACGAATACAGGGTGGAGGTTGACGTAAGCGGAGCTGGAACCTTAGAATTGCCTGGCTTCAGATTGAGGAGCGGCATTCTAATCCTCTACATACTGCCCAAATACATTTTTGAATTCTCACAAGAGAATCTAACACTGGCAACTCAAGAAGATTATGCCCAGATAACATTTTCTCCGCTAGAATATGGATTTAGAGGGGAAGTTTCTCTGAGTCTGAATAAGGCGAAAGAGGTTAGAGTTCTTCTCAAGGGAAATAAAGCCGAGGAATTTCTGTTCTGGGACCATGAAAGCGGCTCATTCACCTACAACTTTATAGATGAACCTTTGGTGATTATCTCACATGAGAAGCTCATAACACCAAAAGAATTTGCCAGAAGTCTTGGAAAAATCTCAATAATCAGCGGGCACGGAGAATTTGAGATTGTAGGAGAAATGGTGCTGTCTCTAAAGAAAGAGGTAAGGGAAAGCATAAAGCTAGCGGTTACTTTTTAGGAACCTTAAACCCCATTGCTTGTTCTTGCTGTATCTTTTGAGCTTTTTGTGCTAAATCTTGGAGTTTTTGCTCAATCTGCTGTAATGCCTCTTGAGTCCTCTTTATCGCGTCTTCGTATTCCTTAATTCTCGCATCTAAGTAGGCAATTGCATCGTCTAAGCTCTTTTCAATTGCATATCCAGCTCCAATGCTGACAATTGCGTGCTCTTTGTCAACTATCATGCTCTTGAGAAATGAGCCCGCTCCAACTGGAACCAATATCTCGGGCTTCTCGTCCTCAACCTTTTTAAGCTCTTCAAGGGTTTCTTTTACTGCTCTAAACTCATTCATTCCAAGAGTTAAGAGCTCTAAATTTTGAGCTAAAAGCTGAGCTTGAGCTTGTAAGAGCTGATATTCATAAGCTAATCTTTCAAGTTGCTCCTGATTCTGCGCCATTTTTTACCACCAAAGAAAAATTGGAGAGTTGCCTTTTAAGGGTTTGCATGATAGAGCCAGCTTTAGAAAACTTTTAAATTTCGCATGGAATGTTGCATTGATCAGGTTTGAGGCGGGAAGTTGAAATTGAATACCTAAATATTAGTAACTCTTTGATTCCAGCTTATGCTTTTCATTCAGCGGCTAATTTGGTTGGAATGATTGGCTGGCTGTGGCTGGAAAGGAGTGAGCAAAATGAAGCTTATAGTCAAAACTCCATGGGTTGAAGTGGAACTACCACAGCTCTCTGGTAGGATTCTCGATATAGGTGGCGGAGGGGAAGGTGTTATTGGAAGGACTGCAAGCGGTGAGATTTACATCCTTGACATTTCGGAGAAAGAGCTCGAGGAAGCAAAGAGCAGAGGAGCCAAGGGGAAGTTCATTAAAGGTGACGCGAAGAAAATGGGATTCCCAGACGAATACTTTGACACAGTGCCCTCTTTCTTCTCGCTTATGCACATGAGGGATTTGCGGGAAGCCTTTAGGGAGTGCTATCGTGTCCTTCGCAAAGGCGGAAAGATGCACATTTGGGATGCAGTAATTCCGAGATGTCTCCTTTACAATATCAATGTGATTGCCCGCTCAGAAAAAGAGGTTATAAATGCAAGGTATGCCGTTGTTTTCCCAGCTCCGCAAACATGTGAGCAGGTCGAGAGCTTAGCAAAGAGTATTGGTTCAACGTTGTTAGAAAAGAAAAGCATGAGCACTTGTTTTACCTTGAGCTTATCAAACCCTCAACCATAACAAAAAAGAGGAACAGAAGTTAAGCAAGCTCTAGGCTAAGTCTCCTAACTACGGGATCTTCGGCTTCCTCGGGGTTAATTTCCTCAATGCTCTCAATCAATATCTTTGTCCTCTTTACCCTGTGCTTGCTTCCAATTTCGGAATAGACGAGCTCAACAACGTCCTCTGGCTTTACAGCTCTGTATTCCTTTGTGAATTTTTGCTTTTTCCCTTCTCTTTCGAAAATGCCCTTAACGCGATAAACTTTAACCTCCATCCTGCCTCACCCCAAAAAGCCCAGTGCTTCTTCAATCTTAACAATTTCAGGACCGGTTGTGAGATGCCCGACGACAACTCCGAAGGAATTAGCCAACAGACAGGAACCAACGAATGGAACACCTTGATTTGCAGTGCCAAGATAAATGTCAACTTTGAACAAATCTCTCAGCCATTCGAGTTCTTCTTCAGTCGTCTCAGGGTGAACTAAGCCACCTTTGTTTGTAACGACGCCGACGCTTCCAACGGCGTGGAAATCAGCTATAACACCGCGCTCTACTTCTACTCCCAGGATGTCTTCAAGCTGCTTTGCTTCTTCTCTTGTGAACTTTGCGCTCACAAGAGCTGCTTTGTCATTAGCTAAAATCAAGTTGCCTAAAGCCGTCAGCTTGCTCAAAAAGGGCTCAACCCTAATATCAAGGCCATATTCCCTCAAAGCAGCATTGATTCTCTCAAGTTCAGTATCCCAAATGTAATAGGGGACAACAATGGCGTTTGAGTTTCCAGCAACAAATACACCAACGATTCTGGATTTCATAATGCTCGTTTCAATAATTGGGACTTTTAGAACTTCTCTCAAAACATTGAGCTTCTTTTCTTGAAGGCCCTCTCTAACCAAGAGCACTTTATCTGTAGCGACACCAAACACACCCAGATAGGGGGAATTTTCAAAGTCAAGTCTTTCTATGTGCATTTTTCACCACTCACGAGATAATAAAAATTGAGAAATCAGCTCTCAGCCTCTTCTTTTGGCTGCGCTTCGGGTTTCTTTTCTTCTTCTTTCTTTTCCTCAGTCTTCTTTTCTTCCTTTACTGTCTTCTTTGCCTCTGGTGGAAGCTCAACATAGGCAACTCTGACCTTGCCTTTTCCTTCAACCTCTTCCTCGACTACCTTAACTTTAACCCTGAGCTTGCTTGGCGGCTTCTCAATTCCTCTTTCCCAAATCTTTTCGTTGACTTCTGGGGCTATGATAACCTCTTCGGCTTTTGCATGTCTTGCAACAAACTCCCTAACGAACTTGACTGCTCTTGGCGCTCTCTTCCATCTTGGGGCAATCTTCTTGATTTTCTTTATTGGAACTGTGAAAATAACCTCATCCCCGATCTTAATCGCCATTTTTCATCACTCCTTAAGCTTTGTTCTTCTCCAGTATCTCCTCTTCGGGTGAGTTATAACTCTTCTGTTTGTCTTCACGATAACCCACACAGGAACTCTCCTATTCTGCTTAGCAGCCTTCGCCAAGCGAAGCTTCTTTGCAAGAGGCTTGTTCCTTGCCATCTCTATCCCTCCCAAAGTTATCGTAATAAGTCCTAACTAAGCTTGAAGCTTAAGCTTATTTAAATCTTCCCATTAATTCAGAGCTAACATTTCAGTTTCCTTTTATAAATCTTGCTTCTTCCATCCCAGAACTCTCGACTGATAGTGCCTCTTCGGGAATATTGTCAACGGGTCTATTCCCTTAAGCCTCAGGAGGTGTCTCAGTTCAACTTCATAGTCGCTCTTTTCCAGCTTTTCACTTTCTCTAATTTCAACAATGAAGAGTTTTTCTGTAAGCTCTCTTATTGTTTTGTAGCCTAACCCAAGTAGGGGTCTTATATACTGAACGTTAAACCTATCTTCAAGGCTCCTTGTCTTCCTCAAATCCAAAAAAGGAACCCTATCATCTCTTCTCGTGCCGTCGCTTATTCTCTCAACCTCCTCACGGCTTGCGATCTCTTCGAGGGCTGTTTCATGGATAAACTGAATTGCGTTGCTTGGATGTCCATCCCTAATGCACATCCCGGCAGCTTTTTCTAAAATTTTCCTATCTAAAAACACAACCTCATGGTTAAAACCCAACCTATCGGCAGTTTCCTTTGCATATTTCCAATTATCAAGAAGACCAAAGCTTATCGTGATTAACTTTACTTCATACCCCAATTTTTGTAGAATCCAGGCAGCTAATGAGGAATCTTTGCCCCCGCTGTAGAGGTGATAAACTTTCATTTTTATCAAAGGAAAGCAAGCAGATAGAAGTTATTAACTTTTTCTATGGGGCAATTATTTTGTATGCCTTAATAGTTCCATCTCTGAATTTTATGTAGACCATTCTACCTTCAATTTTCACGTTTTTGGGAGCTTTATCAAGCTTTTTGCATGCTATCTTAATCAGACGTCCGCTCGTAAAAACACACAGCCCATTCTTCCAATCTCCTTCCTCATTCGCAAGGAAGTAAGCGACGGCGACATATTTATCGTTGGCATCAACCCAGAAGCCTGCACCAATGGCACTGCCACTAATGCTTGCGACATGGGCTTTTCTAACCTTGCCTTCTTCGATAAGATACAATTCCCCATTAGTTTTAACCCATAAAAATTTAGTTTCGACATATGTTGCTACAAAATAAAACCTGTCGTCAATAATTTTGACGTTAGATATTCTGAACCCTCTTGGAATGTTAGGACAGAATTTAGTGGTAAAATTCCCAGCAGTTAAGTTCATTATGTAGATGCAGGACTTAATGTCTTGCTTAAAACTTCCATGCTTGATGAAGAAAAGAGTACCGTTTTTGTAGTAGCTGGGCAAAATCACGCCCACAAACTTTCTCTCCCACACTTTGGTAAGATTGTAGCTCAAAAGCACCATTGAGGTGTCTCCAGCAGCATCGCTCGGGTAGTATGCATACAGCAAAATTCCATCCGGAAGACAAACATAAGATCCTTTGATGCCTTTAAGCGTGTAATTGGCCAATACAGTGTTGTTTTTAAGAATGTAGAACGTAACATTATCCTCTCCAGACTTTGACTCAAAAAACCAAGATTTAATCTTAATTGTGAAAAGACAGTGGTTTGAAAGAGATGCACTTTCAGTGAAGCTAACGCTGGTAGGCTTATTTATCTCAATAATTATACCCTTGGGAAAGAAGTAAAAAGCCAAAAGTAAAAGACCAACGATAAAAATGGCTCTTCGCCTGTTCATTCGCTATCCCTCATCCGAATTTTATTATCCAATCCCACCCATCTCTGACAACTACTGCAAAGTTCTGTGATTTTGACTCATCTGGAGCAAAACATCCATCACAATGCCGATTAGCCCATTTACAAGTAAGACTACTGACATCACCACCACTACAGCATTCTAATACTCTTGCATAGATATAAAGCATGTACTCCTGATTTCTGTATGTTACATCCGGAGGTGAAAGAAGTTTTGGATGGTAGCTTGTGACCCAGCATCCATTCTTGTTGCATTCAAACTGCCAAATTATGTTGCTTCCTTGATATGATCCTTCTTTTGGATTATATGCCATTCCATCATAAAATAGTTTAACTTGGATAGAGCCAAAGTCTTCAAACTGCGAACCTGGATGCAACTCAACAGCTTTATCCCAATATTTTTTCACATCTGTACTTGTTGATGGGAACTCATAAGTGCAGTACTCTCTCCAGTAATAGTCCATGTTTGGAGTTGGGCTTTCATAAATACCCACCCAAACTGCAACTGGAGAAAAAACCTGGTAATATACCTCTTCTGGTGGATTTGTTCCTGTTTCGTTTATATCATAAACTCCTGGCAGTGTGTCCTTATATCCATAGCTTAAGTAGCATGTTATGCTTAAACATGAACTTCCTTCGTTTATTCCTCCGAAGTTGTATGCAAGCGGCTCTATTCCTATTGTTTTCATGATTGTTTGTTGTCTTCCAAGTTCTTTAAGTCTTTTGAGTGTTTGCAGTTTGTTTCTCTCCTCTAAGTAAGCATAAATTCTGTCCCAGATTTCCGCCCTCTGCTGAATAAGCTTTAAAGCATCCTCAATTGTAGCATTACCAGCTTTCACTGTCTTAAGAGTCTCCCTAAGCTTCATGTCTGAACACCTTATCTGACCTCATATATAATAACCTGAGTTGTTCCCCTTGGTACAATTGCAAAATATTTACTCCATGCTTTTATCTCATCAATTGGATTTACCCTTTTAGTTTCTGAGTAATAGGGGGTGCATTTTATAGTTTTTTCATAAGGATAAACACAAATTCCACTGAATGGTGTTCCCGCTTCTCCAGAGAAACCCCAATAAACAAAAGACATAAAGTCCTTAGTAAAGTCCCCATAAACTCCCTGAACAACCGCCCATCCGGGATACAACACATAATCAACTACTTTTTTCTCCAGAGATTTATTAGACAAATAAAATTTCCCAATTCCATGAGGATAAATAGTGTAAATTGTATTGTTGTGGAAACCTATGGCACTACTGAGAGTTAGATTAACAATTAAAGTACCATTATCGGCAAACAAATAAACTTCAGCTTCCTTAAGATATTCATGCATGATCATTTCTCCTTCAAGTTCCGGAAATTTGGGTAAAGTTTTAGAGTACAGTTTTCGATCAATAAAGAAAATTTTATCATCTAAAACTTTAAAATCTGACATGTAGGGGATTACGTGCTCTTTAAGGAGGTTACATCTCTTGTCAAAGAAGATAATCTTCTCATCAACTGAACTTACAAGACCAAATATCACAAAACTATTATTAAAAAAGGCAATTTTTGGAGTGGAACTGAATTTGAACTCTTTTCCATTTATCAAAGAGCTCTTCTCCCTGATTCTAATTACACACTTGTTAAACCTGAATACATACTTATCCCCATTCATAAGATTTACTTCTTCAAGCCTCAGCGTCTTATAGTCCAAAACAAAACTTCCATTGTCGGTTTTTATATAAGCATAACCGTTTGAAAAGTAATAATCATAAACAGGAGTAATGCTTACCACTATTTTTCCAGTTTCCAAATCATAAACTGACAAACCAGAGTTGGTATAAGCAAAAAACTTATTTCCAAAACCCTGAAAATCCCACGCAGAAAGAGTTAGAATTGGTGTAAATTCTCCTTTAAGAGGCGTTTTGTTTCCTAAAGACTTAAAAGACTTAGCGGAAATATTATCAAGCGTAACATTAGAAAAACCCTCCTTATTTTCTTGCTCTTGAAACTTCTGACTAACTATAACTAAAGAAACCAAAAGAAGTAAGATAAAAAGCAAAAATAAAGAAAGCTTAGAGATTTTCACTTTTCCATACCTCCTTACCCCTCATACGGGAAGTTCTGTGATTTGGACTCATCTGGAGCAAAACAGCTCGAACAATGCCTATTAGCCCACTTACACGAACTTCCAACAAGTCCTCCGTTACAGCATGCTAGTACCTTAACATATATGTACAGCGTGTCTGTATACGGACTTGGATGATATCTTGGATTAGAGGGCAAGGGATCTAAAATTGGTGATTTATAACATCCGTTCTTGTTGCAGTTATACTGATATATCAAATTAGCTGTTTGATAATGTCCCGTAAAGTAATTGTATGCTGTCCCATCATAGAAGAATTTGATTTGAATGGAACCATGATCTTCAAATGAAGGACTGTTCGCTAGCTCTGTCGCGTATAACCAGTAAATATTCCAGATTTCATTAGGATTATTTGTTGATGGGAATTCTTCCGTACAATACATTCCCCAATAGTAATCTTCGTCAGGTGTTGGGGATTGATACATTCCAACCCAGACACCAACGGGTTGTAGATTATAGAATGTTGCAAATCCATCTGTATGAGTCCAAGGGGATGCATAAAGTTATCAGAGAGTATTTGTTTTGGATATTCACAGAGTGAACAGTAATATGGATCGTCTGGACAACAAAGATAACCCTTTGGTAACCCCCCATAATTTATTACTAGCGGTGTTACTGTTGCACTTTGGAGTAGGGTCTGTTGTTTTCCTGTTTCTCTTAATCTTAAATATTCTTCTAGGAGTGCAGAGTCTACAATGCGAGTGTTTAGTTTTTCTTGAAGTGCTTTTATTTTATCAAGCCTCTTTAAGATGTACTGAATATCCTCATCATTAAGGTTTGATTGGTTGTTCTTCTTAAGTTCTTCCAACTTTCTCTTAATCTCAACATCAGCCAATAAGCGCTTGTACATTATCAACTCCTTAGCCTGAAGATAATACCCTTGGAACCACTCTAAATCAACATCTTTCCTAACAGGATGAACTTTCTTGATGTATTCTTTGAGAACCTCACTTTCTTTAGGAAGCTGATAATAAAGAATCTGTAACCCATAGGGTGTTTTTCTCGTATACTTCTTAAAGAATATTAGTTTTTCCTTGTCTGCCTGATATGTAGCAAGAAAAATCTTCAAACCTTGAACTTCTCTTTCAAGCTTAACAATTTTCTCAAGGGTTTCAATGCTTTTGGTTTTGTTGAGTTCAGCATAAAGCTTTTGCAACTCTGCCTCCTTCTGATTAATCACTTTAGTCAAGTTCTCAATCCTTGCATTCACATCACCCAAAGCTTTATCCACATCGAAATCCTGACAAAAGCAACTTTCACACTTCTCAGTCCTAACTTGCAAACTCTTGACTTCCTGGAAGCTTTCTTGAGCAAAAACAAAACCAAAACTGCTAAAGACCAACAACCCAATAATGCCCAAAACTACCCATCTTTGCATTTCGCCCCCCCCAAACAAGGGTACTCAATAATACTATAAATAAAAGTACTATAAATACTTTTCCAATTACGAACAACCAAAAGTGCAAAAATTACAACCACCAACACCCAAATATAAACTTTCTCAAAACAACAAAGTAAAAGTAACTTACTCAAACTCTAATAAACACTCAAAAAACTGAGAATTCACGGCAACCTTTAAAAGCCAAACCCTTATAAACTCTTTTGCCTCTTTGCGAGAGGTCGGGATTTGAGGTGAGAGAGATGGAGAAACGCCTACCTGGAAAGGTGAGAAGAGCTATAAGAGCCAAATATTACGATATTCAGCCTAAAGCGTGGATTGGAAAGAGAGGGTTAGAGGACAGTGTAATTAACGAAATCAACACCCAGCTTAAGAAAGATGGTATTCTCAAAGTGGAAATAAGGAAAGGAGCGCTTATTGCAACGGGAATGGACAGAAAGCAGATAGCTGAGAAGGTTGCTGAGCTGACTGACAGCGAGCTGATTGAAGTGAGAGGCAAAAGATTTATATTATTCCGTCCGAGAGAGGGATGGGAAAAGTATTTAAGGAAGCTTAAGCTTAAGGAACTCTCAAAGGAGAAGCGGGAAGAGAAGCCCGTTAAAAAGGTCAAGCTCGATATTGCTCAATTTAGGAAGAAGTTCAAGAAAGGGAGGGAGTAAAAGATGGCGACAGTTTATGATGTTCCCGGTGATTTGCTCGTTGAGAGGGTTGCTCAAAAGTTGAAGGAGATACCTGAGATCAAGCCACCAGAGTGGGCTCCATTTGTCAAAACAGGAAGACACAAGGAGAGGCTTCCAGAGCAGGAAGACTGGTGGTACTACAGAGTCGCTTCAGTTCTCAGAAAGGTTTACATTGATGGACCTGTTGGAATCGAAAGACTTAGGACTTGGTATGGAGGAAGAAAGAACAGAGGTCACGCTCCAGAAAAATTCTATAAGGGAAGCGGAAGCATAATCAGAAAGGCTCTTCAGCAGTTAGAAGCAGCCGGGTTCGTTGAGAAGGTTCCAGGTAAGGGAAGGATCGTCACACCTAAGGGAAGAAGCTTCCTTGACAAAGCAGCAACAGAGCTTAAGAAAGAGCTTGAGAAAATTATTCCAGAGCTTAAGAAGTATTGATTCGCTTTTCTCCTTTTCTTCACAGCTTCAGAATTACCCCTATAAGCAAAAGGCTGACAATTAACAGTACTATTTTTGGTGAATTGTTCAGCATCTGAGACTGGGTTACCCCAACATAATCAACGATTTTTCCTTCATCATTTAAGATTACAATTCCTAGAGATCCCCGCCACTTGCGGGCATAATTCTCGTCAAGTTTCTGAGGACCCCACCAATCGAGAACATAGTACTGACCTTTGTATTTAAAAACAAGAACGGTATGACCAAAGATGGTGCTGGAAAGTGAGACATGCCCCAAGTATATGTCCCTATAGCCAAGAGCCTTCATTATCGCATAGTTAAAAACTGCGTAATCTCTACATACACCTGTTCTCTTCTCAAGGAATTCGTGAGGAAGAAGCGTACCTTCCTCCAGGCTCATGTACTTGTCATAGTCGTATTCGGTGTTATTCATAAGCCAGTAGTGAAGGTTCCAGGCTGTTTCCATTATGTCCTTACCTTTAACCCTCTCTGCGACGGGCATTATTCTCTGAATTTCATCTGGACCGATGTCGCATTTTATTATTCCCGGACCCCACTGCTTCCAGTAAGGGGGGGAGCAATCAAAGTATTTGCCATAAGTTTTGAGGTAGTAATCTTTGTCAATGGTCGTTATACCAGTAATTTCGAGGTATTCTCCAATTCTCTGAGAAAGGGCACTAGTTTTGTAATCATAAACGAGTCCGAAGATTATTAGCATTATCAAGAATAGCTTAACTATCACCTTAGCGATTCCCATGATTCCCCCATTTTAGTTTTGTGCTGCCGAATGGATTAAAATCTTTCTCTGTTCTATGTTGTTCAATGCGAACTCTACGTTGATTGTCAACCTTTCCGTCTGAGCATCCAGATTGCACTAACAACGGTAACTATAGCGGCGCCAATTAACAGTACAGTGCCGTTTTTGTTGGAAGCTCCAGTCTCACGGCCGATTTCTGGTGAAGAGCCATTCCAGTTCATATTTTTAGTCTTAGGGATAGTGCATTTCATGATGTCCATTTTGATTTTAAACGGAACCTTAGGCGCTTCGTATGGATGGAGCTTGGGTGTCTCGTTTGTGATCGTGAAGGTTGCTCCATTGTAAAGGTAGTAAATCGTGGTGTTGGGCAGTATCAAGGTAACCTTAGCCCAGAGCCTTCCCTCTTCATCCAGTCCAAGGTTTACCCAAGCATAGGGTATGTTTCCGGCGTTTTCCGGTGCTATTCTGTTCCGTGCATCCCAGGCAAGGCCCCATTTATTTTTAATTTTGAGTGTTTTAACATCAAGCTGAAAAACTGAATCACTTGCATAATGGGGCCCTACTCCAGTTGAAGCAACAAAGAAAATACTACCGTTGTATGGAATGAAATCTCTAGGGACTTCAGCATTACCAACTGAGGACAGGTTTCAGCTTGATGGGAAGGCTACCGTTGTAGATTCCCATATGCAAACTGTCATGGAAGTTGGAATATACAATAACCACATTTCCAACAGATACAACACCGAGACTACCCATGAACTCCGTGAAGTCCTCGGGCCCTATTAGGGAATCCGTTATGTTTCGGGTCAGATCTATACAGGCACTTTCGTTGTATGCAAAAAGCCCGCCTCTCTTGACTATAAGCTGATGACAGCTTTCACACCATGCCGCTGAGTATGCACTCGCTGATGGCAACGAAAGTATGGAGAGCAGAAATACTATGATAAATCCTTCTAATACGTTCATCTTTTTTTGCAGAATTACCATCTCAAACTTCTCCATTCTTACCCCCATATGTAGTGTGTCCTCAAGTGTTTAAATCTTTCTGCAATAACTTTTTAACTATCTCACCATAAACCCTCTTGGCGAGGTGATAAAATGGCTGAGGACATTGAAGAGATTAGAAAAAGAAAGCTCATGGAATTACAAAGAAGGCTTGCTGAGCAGCAAAAAGCCCAAGAGGAAGCTGCTAGACAGCAAGCAGAAGTTGAAGCACAGATACAGGCAATTCTTAGGAGGATACTAACTCCAGAGGCTAGAGAGAGGCTTGCTAGAGTTAAGCTTGTTAGACCAGAACTTGCTCAACAAGTTGAGCTTATATTAGTCCAGCTTTACCAAGCAGGACAAATTAGAGAAAAAATTGACGATGCAAAGCTCAAAAAGATTTTAGCTCAGATTGATGCGAGGACGAGGAGAGAATTTAGGATTAAGTGGTAGCGAGAGCTACATTGATCTACTCTGACATCCTTAAAATTTATATACCTTTTGTGTGTAAACAGATAAGGCGAGTGAGAGGAGTATGGAAATCAAGAGAGTCATAAAAGAGCTGGACTTGAAAGGTGAGGTCAGTTTAGAGACTTGGAAGCCCATCTCTGCCAAGAAAAATGGCGATGGGACAATTGATATCCTTTACCGCAACTTGCTACTGGGGGATAAACGAGATCCCGTGTTCCTCTGGGTTTATGTTAACGTAGTCGAAGATGAAGAAATTGATGTTAGGATTTTGGAAAGGATGACATTCAAAAAAGAAGACTTGATCTGGATAATGAAGTTCGTCTCAAAGTTTGGTTAATTTTATATAGTATGAGTTTATTAACCGTAACCCGCAGATGGGGGTGTCAAAGTGGAAAAGCGTAAAGTCTGCCCAGTTTGTGGCTCAACCGAATTCATTTATGATCCCGAGCACGGAGAAATTGTCTGCGCAAAATGTGGATTCGTCATAGAGGAGAATATAGTTGATATGGGGCCGGAATGGAGAGCGTTCGACGCTTCTCAGAGAGAGAAACGTTCTAGAACTGGTGCACCTGAGAGCATTCTTCTTCATGACAAGGGTCTTTCAACTGACATTGGAAGCGACAGGAACGTTACTGGTTTGATGAGAGAGAAGATGTATCGTCTGAGAAAGTGGCAGAGCAGATTAAGAGTTAGCGATGCAGCCGAGCGTAACTTGGCTTTCGCCCTTAGCGAGCTTGATAGAATTGCTTCCCAGCTTAAGCTTCCAAAGCACGTTGAGGAAGAGGCTGCGAGGCTTTACAGAGAGGCCGTGAGAAGAGGGCTTATTAGAGGAAGATCAATTGAGAGCGTTATTGCTGCATGTGTTTACGCTGCTTGTAGGCTCTTAAAAATACCGAGAACCCTCGATGAAATCGCTGATATTGCGAGAGTTGACAAGAAAGAAATCGGTAGGAGCTTTAGATTCATCGCAAGAAATCTTAACTTAACTCCAAAGAAGCTCTTTGTCAAGCCAACTGATTATGTCAACAAGTTCGCTGACGAGCTCGGCTTGAGCGAAAAAGTCAGAAGGAGGGCAATTGAGCTCCTAGAAGAAGCTTACAACAGAGGACTGACAAGCGGTAAGAGTCCTGCTGGACTTGTTGCAGCTGCCCTTTACATCGCCTCACTGCTTGAGGGCGAAAAGAGAACTCAAAGAGAGGTAGCTGAGGTTGCGAGGGTTACTGAAGTGACTGTCAGAAACAGATACAAGGAATTAGTGGAGAAGCTTGGGCTGAAGATAACAATTTGACTTTCCTTTACATTTATCAAGCAAATTGGATGCTCAATACTAGTGCTGATAATGATATCAGAAAATCAAAACAAAAAGAAGAAAATCACTTCTTCCTCATGAACCAGCTCTCCAAAGTTGACTGCTTTCCAGCCTTCATTGCTTTCTTCAGCCTTTCTAGGCCATTCTTTACCCTCTCTTCACTGAAGTCGTGCTCATCACAGAGGAACTTTAAAATGCCTTCCTCATCTGGCATCTTCCAGACAAGCTTGTAATCATCCGTGACAGGTGGATTTAGGAAGAACTCCTTGATTGCATATAAATCAACGTCGCTCATCTTCTGATACTTTTTCAGCGGATCTTTTGAGTATCTGACTATCTCCAAAGCTTTCTTTGGACCAATTCCTTTGATCCCTCCCGGATTATAATCGGTTCCAACCAGAATAGCCAGTTCTATGAGCTTTTCCCTGTCAATCTTCAGTTCTTTTAAAACTTCCTCCAAAACAATTAGCTCTGGCTTCACTTCAACATAAACGTCTTTCCCAGGAAGCTTTCTTCTGCCTGTTATCGTCAAATTCCTAACAAGCCTTGGTGCTCCAAACAAAAGTGAGTCGTAATCCTGAGAAGCTGAAGCCCAGACTTTACCCTTTGACGCCATATAAGCCGCTTGAGCTTCACCTTCACTTGGAGCCTGCACCCATGGAATGCCCATAAGGTCTAACAGCTTTTTGGCATCTTCAATCAGCTGCTCATTCACCCTTGAAGCTCTCTGAGCGTATTTCTTTGCCTCCTCCAAATCACCTCTTGCCAAAGCCTCTTGCCACTTTTCCTCAGCTTCTTCCCTCGCTTCTGCTCTTTTTTCAAGCTCCTTCTTCTTGAATTCTGGTGGCTTTCCATCAAACACATAAGCTGGTTTTATTCCCACTTCCATGAGATTTATCGTTCTGTAGAACAGCCCAGAGAGGTGTGAAGTTATTCTTCCCTTAGAGTCCATGAGGGGTGTTCCATCTCTTTGTCTGATGATAGAGAGGAACTGGTAAATTGCATTCAGAGCATCAATAGCTATTTTCCTTCCGTTTAGGTTTTCAATCTCAATTTCCCTCCTTGGAATGAGCTCGCCTATCTGAACTCCCATCACTCCTCACCTATCTTAATGTATAAGTAGCCCAACACGAATATAAGACCTGCGATTGCAAAGAGCTTTAGGGCATCCAATTCTTTGAAATCAGAAGCAACAACAAGCTTTTGAATGAGAGCTACTATTCCAACTTCTAATATGTGGGTCAGGCTAACACGGTGCTGCCTTAAGTAGATTATCAGAATTCTATAAGTCTCTATGAGAATTATCGTAACAAGGACATTTGCAATCAATAGTTTAGGCTCAGCAACTTTGTATGTGAGCTTGAAGTTCAAATAAATGGAGTACATTGTGAGATAGAGTATAAAGAACAAGGATACCATAACTACCATATCAAAGCATATCTCAAGGGTCTTTCTGAAGGCTTTATGAACCTGCGTATATTGGGCGACTTTCTCTTCTTCCATCTTTGCCATTTTCATCAGCCTACCGGTGTGCTCATCACCCCTCAGATGAGGGGAAGGGTCATCATCACTTTTATTTTTCTGTCTTTGACTTTAAAATATTGTTCCCTTAAGTGAATATGTGACTTTAAAGCGATTTTGGAAAACTACTGATGGCCTGTAAATGTACATAAATTTTTGATTACTCTTCAAAGTTTTTGATTTTTAATTTTTGTGTATTTTGAAATTGGAGCCTTTTTAGTGCTTACTTTTTTTTCAAAACTAATTTTACTATTGCAAATCAAAAAATTTAAATAATCTAATGGGCATAATAGTTATGAAAACTTTCTGTGGTGATGTCAATGAGGTGGAAGTTGCTTGGTGTTTTGTTACTAAGCTTGCTGGTTTTGAGTTCTTTTGGAAGCGCCACAGTGCCAAGTAATGAAGTATCTCCAGCACTTGCTGAAAAAGCTGCCAAAACCTACGTGAATTGGATTGCTACTAACATCCCTGACTTTGAAGAGTGGAAGGGTGCAACTCTTGGAAAACCCATCACTTACTACTTCCCCAATGGTGAGAAAAGTGCTTATGAATTTGCAGTTTTCAAGAACGGTAAAAATGTTGGATTTATCCTCATCTCGGCAAGAAGAGACATGCCCCCAGTTTTGGAGTTCAGCAAGGCAAAACCACCAAGCTGGAATTTAGGAAAAGTTAAAGAACTCGCAGAAAAGAAAGGCTACACGACAGGAAAACTACTCTATTACGGAGCACTAACCTACAGCGTTGATATTGGAAACGGAAAAGCAATAGGCTTAAAAGACCTCAAAGTTAGGAAATACCCAATGAACGTGAAGCTGAAATTCAACAAAGAAAAAGCAAAAAGAGAATGGGAAGAAATTGCAAATACCATGAGTACCACAGATACAAAGGAAGTAGTGCTTCTGGCTACGTGGGTGTCGAATGAGATTGAAGGAGTGCCCTTATGGACATCTACTGATGATGGAAATACTAACGTCCAATATCCAAATAATGTAGGTCCGGACCCTGATCCATGGGATGAATGGGATGGTTGCTCACCAATATCTGCTTCAATGGTCATTGCGTATTATGAACCACAACTACAGGATGATAGGGAGGCAATAATTGATATTCTACACCATACAATGAGAACGAGTGATAGTGGTGGTACTGTGCCCGACAATATCGTTTCGGGAATAAATGACTTTTTTGTCGAATATTACAATTTATACGGTGACCTAATAGTTGATGATCCTTTAGACCATTACTTTAGAGCTGAGATATATTGGCAATTTCCAAACTTCGGCGACTATGAGTTTACAATGTACGATATAATTGAAGAGGTTGACAGTAATCATCCATTCTTGTTAGGCATACACACCTCAAGCTCAGAACCGGGACATACTGTAACGGGAGTAGGATATGCAGGAGGAGCAGGTTATTTTTACATAAAAGTTCATGATCCGAATGGTTTTGTCGACTACATCTTGTATGGCAATTGGGAATACGCTGATTTAGTTAAGATTAGGGCATATGAGGTGTAAATATGAGTACATCAAAATTTCTAAAAGTGCTCTTCCTGTTTTTACTTTTTCTTGGATTCTTAATGCTCAATTATTCACACAAATATAGAAGTAGGATAACTGAAACTGAGACGATGGAAAATATCGAAAAACTAAAACAAGTTCCTGAGGGTCCTTCTCCAGTTAAGGTTTTATACTATTCCCTTTGTGATAGCAGTCTTTCACAGCCATTACCGTTTAAAGAATCTAACTGGACTTCTGGATATCAATTTGACCTTAAGAATTATCTGTTAAAAACCGAAGGCATCGTTGACTCAAAAATTTCGCTTTATAGCAGTGATGCATGCAAGTACATGCCTTTCATTCGAGTGAACATATCAGAATACTTTCCCATTAACATAACCCAAGTATATTTAGCAATTTTTGTCTATCCTTCAAACACAACACTCTGCATAAGGGAATTTGAAAACTTAAAGGCAAAAATAACACAATTAGGTTTCAAAGAATTTCAAGTTCCAAAAGAAATATCATCCAAGGAAACGCCTCATGAACGTATAATAAAGCAGGCATTGTTTACGTGGGGCAATGATACAGTATACGTTGAATGTTCTCACTTCCTAAGCTATAACAGAATTATAATCCTCAAAGGAAAAGAAGAGGATGTCGTAAGATTGGCCTCTGTAATGAAATAGATAGAAATTTCAGCGACAAAGCTTATAGATTGCGATTATAAAATTTGGAGATGATAAAAACGGATAATAAAGACGCTTTTGTCCTTGTGATTCTAGTATGTGGCATTGTGCTGTCTCCCATCTTTCAGTATGCATTAATCTCCATCGCAGAGCTTTTTGGCTTAAAATTGTCTTTCTTCACAGCTTTTGTCATCCCCGCATTAGTCGTCTCATTGCTCCCAGCATTCTACGCAGAAATTTACATCAAAGAGCCTGACACTGCAATAAAAGCATTCATAGCAACATTAATCCTCGCTTTCTTCATACCCTTCATACTATCACTCAGAACAGGTCCAAGCCCTCAAGCGGCAGCTTACCTTACAATACCTCCAAGAGACAGATCCGGCTTTAATTCGCAAAATCATGAATGGCTTGAAGAATATTCATTCCTCCCAAGGAACTACAACGGTATATGGGCTGGACAAGTTTCAGATTATTACATAGCAATCTACACTTGGCGTAAGAACCTTTTCTTGGGTGAATACTTATGTAGGAGAGCCTTCAACTCTGCAGAAAAAGAATTAAAACCCAAAGGATTCGAAGAATTAAACCTAACAATTCAAAGGAAAGCCTACAAGAAAGCTATTTTATCAAACAAGACCACATTAATTTACATCGAATGCTATGAAAAACTCGGATATCCAAGATTAATCTTCCTTGTTGGGAACACCAACAAAACTGAAAAATTCCTCCGATTTATTGAAGACCTTAGATGATGGGATTTTAGAGTCAGATAGCGGTGCCCCTGTTTATTACAGAATATATCCAACGTATAATGTTGTAATTTATGGAACAATTGTAGGTGAAGGAGAAGGAGGAGAGGTTATATACAGTCCAATTGACGGAATAGAGCAAGATTTTGGGATCACTCTTCAGGTGACGTGGTCATGAATAGAAACTACAGAATTGTCATTATAGCTTTAATATTTATTTTCATTTTTTACCCTTATATCTCTCATATCTTCATTGATTATCCTCAAACGACAATCCGTGACCAGTGTGCAGCAATAAAGGGTTTTTCTATCGGTTACATGCCAACATCTAATCTTAATACGTCGTTTGTCATTGGAAACTATATTGTAGTATCAATCCCAAACCAGGGTCCTCTTTCATACCCTTATGTGAAAGAGTGCGTATTCCAAGGAGATAGGATAATAATTGAGGTATACATTGATAATTGCTTTGTTCCATCTTCAGAAAAAAGTGAAAGTGTTTGTCCTCTTTATGGGCATGAAGGAAGTTCCTCCGTTCTTATTGTGGGAGCTAGAAACTTTAATAAGTTCAATAAGATTCGTGTAAATATCTATACAGGATACGAGCTTGAAACAGCAAAAGTAAACAATTTAAAGCTTGAAAAGACCGTTGAATTTGATATAAGATTTTATAGCACAATGTTTAGAAGCCTAATTGTAGTGATTGCGTTTATTTTTGTCAGAATAATGAAATTGCTGTTTCAGAGATTACCATGAGATAATGGTGGAAATCCTCTCACCCAACAATTGTTCAAAACCATTGTTTATTTTAACAAGTGCCGATAGGACAATCGGCAAATTGATAAGAGAAAAGTTATAACTGATTTTTCAGATTAACCTTTGTAAAGTTTATCGAGGTGAAGGAAATGAGTATTGAGGCACTATTCAAGCCAAAGAGCGTTGCCGTCATTGGAGCTTCTGGAAAGCCAGGAAAGATAGGCTATGCCATCATGAAGAACCTCATTGAGTACGGCTATGAAGGAAAAATATATGCAGTCAATGTCAAAGGCGGAGAAATTGAGATAGACGGGAGAAAATTCAAGGTTTACAAGAGTATTCTTGATGTTCCTGATGAAGTTGATATGGCTGTTGTTGTTGTCCCAGCCAAGTTTGTTCCTCAGGTTGTTGAGGAATGTGGAAAGAAAGGAGTTAAAGTATTACCTATCATAAGCTCAGGATTTGGTGAGCTTGGACCAGAAGGCAAAAAGATCGAAGAGCAGCTGGTAGAGACAGCCCACAAGTATGGAATGAGAATTCTCGGTCCAAACATCTTTGGTGTCGTTTACACCCCAGCAAAGCTCAACGCAACCTTTGGTCCAACAGATGTTATGCCAGGCAATTTAGCCTTGATCAGCCAGAGCGGTGCTCTCGGTATAGCTCTTATGGGATGGACAATTCTCGAGAAAGTTGGTCTCTCAGCAGTTGTCAGCGTTGGAAACAAGAGCGACATTGATGATGCCGACCTTTTGGAGTACTTCAAAGACGACGAGAACACAAAGGCAATCCTCATCTACATGGAAGGTGTCAAAGACGGTAGGAAGTTCATGGAAGTTGCAAAAGAGGTTAGCATGAAGAAGCCAATCATAGTCATTAAGGCCGGAAGAAGTGAGAGGGGTGCAAAGGCAGCGGCATCACACACAGGTAGCTTAGCAGGTGCTGATAGCATTTACACCGCAGCATTCAAGCAGAGCGGTGTTTTGAGAGCATTAACAATTGGCGAAGCCTTCGACTGGGCAAGAACACTCAGCAACTTACCAGAACCACCAGGAGAGAACGTTGTAATTATCACAAACGGCGGTGGAATTGGAGTTATGGCTACTGATGCAGCTGAAGAGGAAGGATTAAAGCTCTATGACAACCTTGAGGAGCTTAAGATCTTTGCAAACCACATGCCACCATTCGGAAGCTACAAGAACCCGGTTGACTTGACTGGTATGGCAGATGCAAAGGCTTATGAGGGTGCTATTAGAGATGCTTTAGCCCATCCAGAGATGCATGCAGTAGCTGTTCTCTACTGTCAGACCGCTGTTTTAGACCCAAGAGACCTTGCAAGGATAGTCATTGATGCGTACGAGGAGAGCGGAAAGAAGAAGCCAATAGTCGTTGCAATCGTTGGTGGAATTGAGGCAAAGGAGGCAATTGATATCCTTAACGAGAACGGAATTCCAGCATACCCAGAGCCAGAGAGGGCTATCAAGTCACTGGCCGCTCTGTACAGATGGAGCAAGTGGAAGGCTAGCAAGAGAAAAGAGTGATTACCTTTTTCTCACTCTCTTACTTCTTGTGAAAACACTTAATAACTTCCTATGTCAAATTATTCTATAGGGAGAAGTATGTTAATCGGCTTAATCTCCGATATCCACTCTAACTGGGAAGCGCTTCAAGCTGTATGGAGAGAAGTGAAGAAAGCAGATGTAATCTTCTGCATGGGTGATTTAGTTGGCTATGGCGCAAATCCCAATGAAGTTGTTGAATTCTTCAAGGAGCAGATGAAAAAGAGAGAAATTCTATGTGTAAGAGGGAATCACGACAACGCTGTTGCTTTTGGCATAGATTGGGGATTTAATCCCTATGCCAGAGCGGCTGTGAGATTGCATCAGCAAGTTATGAGCACTGAGAACCTCGAATTTTTAAGGAGATTGCCGATAAGACAGCTCTTTACTGATGATACTGGTAGGAGCTATCTCATAATCCATGGCTCTCCAAGAGCACCTTTGGATGAGTATTTATTTCCTTGGTTCCCAGACAGCGAGCTTAGAGACATTTTGAGCTATGTAAAGCAAGATGATTTGGTTGTTGGTCATACTCACATGCCGATGCTTGGGGAAATTGAAGGGAGGAGAATAATAAATCCCGGCGGAGTTGGGCAGCCGAGAGACGGAGATTGGAGGGCTGCTTATGCCTTCATTGATACAGAGACTCAAGAAGTCATTTTTGAGAGGGTTGAGTATGACATTGATAAAGCCGTGAGAAAAATAATTGACGCTGGGCTACCCAAGTTTTTGGCTTATAGACTTTACGAAGGATATTAAACAGAAGGAGGATCAAGGAGACTGGAGCTTTTCTTTCACAGTCCTCAATCTTCTGAGCTTAGACTTAACTGCCAACTTTGAGGAGTCAATTATTATCACTTCTCCAATGCTTTTGACGGCACTTATTGGGATTAAAAGTAGCCCCTCGTGGTCAGTGACAAATTCACTTGTATCTAAATCTTCATCTGGTTCAGCTACAATTACAAGCAAATCACCAGTTTCTTCATCAAAGCTCAAATCATAAACCCATCCGAGTCTTATCCCTGTGTCTGTAATGAGCTCAACATCCCTAAGCTTTGAAGCCTTTATCTTTACCATCTTTGCCACCTCAGAATTTTAAACTATAGTATTAGTCGGGGTTTTTGTATAAAAATCTTTTCTGCATGAGCAGAAACTGAAAAGTGAAATGAAAAATAAAAAGCAAATCCCTACTCAGCCTGTGAAGTAATCCATCTCCTTTCTCTCTTTAGGTGCCTTTCTGCTCTCTTCAAACTGTTTGTAGTACTCAATCATGTATTTTGTAACACTCGGCCTTATCTTCTTCATAGCTTCTTCAAAGTCCTTCCGCGAGACTTTGAGCTTTTCAAGGAATTCCTCACTTTGTTCTTCTACAAGCTCCCTTGAGGTTTTTGCAACTGCTCTCCTTAAAGCGTTCATTGCCGCCTCCCTCACAAGTGCTGCTATATCTGCTCCAGTATATCCCTCAAGCTTCTTGGCAAGCTCTTTTAAGTTCACATCTTCTGCCAAGGGCACTCTCCTTGTGTGGACTTTTAGAATTTCATATCTTGCTGTCTCGTCTGGTGCTGGAACCAAAATCAAGCGGTCGAATCTGCCCGGTCTGAGCAGTGCCGGATCTAAAATGTCCGGTCTGTTAGTTGCTGCAATAACAACAACACCACTGTTCTCCTCAATACCATCCATCTCTGTGAGGAACTGGTTAATTATTCTATCAGTAACCCTGTTGACATCGCCTCCTCTCATTGGGGCAATTGAGTCAATTTCGTCAATGAAGATTACCGTTGGTGCAGCCTGTCTTGCTTTCCTGAATATTTCTCTGATTCTCTTTTCGCTCTCTCCTACCCATTTGCTTAAAACTTCTGGGCCTCTAATCCCAATGAAGTTAGCCTCACTCTCTGTTGCAACAGCTTTAGCGAGCATTGTCTTACCAGTTCCTGGTGGACCGTAGAGGAGAATTCCTTTCGGTGGAGTTATTCCCAAACGCTGAAAGGCCTTTGGATACTTGAGCGGCCACTCAACTGCTTCTCTGAGTGCTTGCTTCACATCTTCTAATCCTCCAATGTCCTCCCAGTGAACATTTGGAACTTCAAGCATCACTTCCCTCAAAGCTGATGGCTCAACCATCTTCAAAGCTTCATAGAAGTCCTCTTTAGTAACTTTAAGCTCTTGGAGAACTTCTGGTGCAATCTTTTCTTCTTCTGGATTAATCTTACCCTCCTGGATTAGCCTCCTCAGAACAACCATTGCAGCTTCTCTCGCTAAAGCTGCCAAGTCCGCTCCAACAAATCCGTGTGTCTTTTCTGCTAGCTCATCGAGCATTTTATCAATCAGCTTAGTCTTAACTTCGCGGTAAATTTCCCCGTCACTCTTGAGGATTTCTTTTATCTCATCTTCGTCTTTAGCTTTCTCAACTTTCTTAATGATCTCTTCGAGCTTCTCTTTATCAAAGCGCTCTTCTTTGAGTAAGCCTTTAAGAACTTTCAAAACTGACGGCTTATCGTAGTCCGGCTCAAGAGGCATTCCTCTGGTGTGGATTTGGAGGATTTCTTTTCTACCCTGCTTGTCTGGAACACCAACTTCAATTTCTCTATCAAACCTTCCAGGCCTTCTCAAAGCTGGGTCAATTGCATCAGGTCTGTTTGTCGCAGCTATGACAATGACCTTCCCCCTCTTCTTCAATCCATCCATCAAGGTCAAGAGCTGACTAACAACCCTCTTCTCGACTTCTCCGGTAACCTCTTCTCTCTTTGGTGCAATTGCGTCAATCTCATCAATGAAGATTATACTTGGAGCGTTTTCCTCAGCCTCCTTAAAGACCTCTCTCAGACGCTCTTCACTCTCACCGTAGAATTTGCTCATAATTTCTGGACCGTTGATGGCTATAAAGTGAGCGTTGGTTTCATTTGCCACAGCTTTTGCAAGTAAAGTCTTACCCGTTCCTGGTGGACCGTAGAGCAAAACTCCCTTAGGTGGCTCAATTCCGAGACGTTCAAACAGTTCTGGGTGCTTCAAAGGCAACTCAACCATTTCCCTGATCTTCTGAATCGCATCCTTGAGACCGCCGATGTCTTCATATGTAACCTCTGGAACCTTCTCTTCCCTAACTTCGACTGCTTGGGGAAGAACTTCAATTTCAGTGTTGTATGTTATCTGAACTATCCCTTTGGGATTTGTGTTCACGACAATAAACTTTAATTCACCAAAAGCCAATGGAAGTGCTTCAAAGAAGCCTCTAAAGAACTCATCAAAAGGAGAGCCTGTATAGAACTCTTCTCTTCCACTAGCCACTATAATGTCGCCTTTTACAACTGGCCTCCCAAGGAGGTTCTGCTTAATCATCTCTCCTGGAATCTGGATGAAAACTCCCTTCTGAGCTGGCGCTAGGACAACTTTTTTTGCTTCTTTGACTTCAGCTCTTCTAACAGTTACATAGTCCCCGATGCTGACCCCAGCATTTCTTCTGATATAGCCATCCATTCTAATTATATCTAACCCCCTGTCATCTGGATGGGCATTTGCAACAATTGCAGCAGTTGTTCTCTCTCCCTCAAGCTCAACTATGTCTCCAGGTTCAACCCCTAGCTCGCGCTGATATTTTCTGTCAAATCTAACTATCCCTCTTCCTACATCTCTTTTCAGTGCCTCAGCAACCCTAAGTTTGATTTCATCTTTAATCTCGTCCTTTTTTCCTAAAATCATCTTTACACCTCCTTTGGTGAATCTCAATAGCTTCCTCCAACGTTAAATTACCCTTAGCAACCTCACGTGCAAGCTCAGATGAAATTGTAATCCTACCTCCACTCATAATTCTGCTCCTGCTCTTTATATGCTCAATCTCCTTTTTAGTTGGCTCGTTTGTGTAAATCAATTCTCCAATTTTAACTTCTCTCCCTTCCCTTAAAGCTATGTTGATTGATGCAACTATATCTTGAACTTGAGATCCTTCAACACCGCCCACTTTAGGTGTCGTTCCTCTCTCGTTCACGAGGATTACTGGATAATCTTCACCTAAAACCCTTGCAAGAGCTTTGAGCATTAATATACGGTGCCTTTTTGCTCCATGCCCAATCTTGATTTTTGCCTTTGGATACTTCTCGAGAAGTTCGAGGATTATATCCACGTCTTTAGGACTTTTTAAATGATACACCTCAACTATCCTATTGTCGCCAACAACTGCAACTCCAGGCCTCTCTCCGGGATCTATTGCAATAAAAACTTTTTTGAATCTCTTCCTTCCCTCAAGTCTTGCTAAAAGCTCATCTATGAAGTTCTCGTTCTTAACGATTATCTTAACTGGAAAGTTGATTTTATCATAATCCTCTTTACTTGTCAGAACAACCTCAACGTCAAAAGGAATTTTCTCATCTAAGCGGAGGCTGTAAAAAGGCATTCTATACTCCTTAAGCACCTTTGAAGCAATATAGTACACGCGAGCATTTCTTGTTACAATCGCAACTCTCATGGTTTGAGATACGCAGTTAGGTGTTAAAAAGGTTGAGGGAACAAGGTAAATCAAAGTGCTTACCTAAAGCTTTTTTATTAAAAGACTGAGCTTTTTATGGTGATGGTATGGCGTTCCTAAAGGTTGTTCCTCTGGAAGAGGCTTTGAATGTTATCAATTCATTCCCCTTAGAACCTAAAATTGAAGAGATAAAGCTCGAAGAAGCTTTGGGAAGAGTGCTGGCTGAAGATATAAAGAGCCAAATTGATGTTCCCCCATTCGATAGGGCAACCGTCGATGGGTATGCTGTAAAAAGCAAAGATACATGGGGTGCAAGCGAAACTAATCCCGTAAAATTAAAAGTTGTTGGGGAAATAAACGCTGGGGATACTCCAAAGATAGAGCTGAAAGATGGAGAAAGCGTTTACATTTCAACAGGTGCACCTCTGCCAAAAGGAGCAGATGCAGTTATTCCTTTTGAAGACGTTGATAGGGAAAACGAGTGGGTAATTATCTACAAGCCAGTGTATCCACAATCTGGTGTCATGAAAGCTGGAGCGGATATACCAAAAGGAAAGCTTCTGCTGAAGAAAGGAACAAGGCTGGGCTTTAAAGAGACTGCTCTGCTTTCTGCCATCGGTTTTGAAAAAGTCAAGGTTTTTGCAAAGCCCAAAGTTGCTGTGATAAGCACGGGAAATGAGATTATTTTACCAGGTAAAGAGCTGAAATATGGCCAGATTTATGACATAAACGGCAGAGCAGTAAGTGACGCTGTGAGAGAGCTCGGGGGGGAAGCATATTTCCTGGGAATAGCCAGAGACAACAAAGAGAGCTTAAAAGAAAAGATACTTGAGGGGCTGAAGTATGACATTATAATCCTTTCAGGAGGAGCGAGCGGAGGAATTAGGGATTTAACAGCATCAATAATTGAAGAACTCGGCGAGATAAAGGTTCACGGCATAGCTATTCAGCCGGGCAAGCCAACAATAATTGGGCTCATAGATGGAAAACCCATCTTTGGTCTGCCAGGATATCCAACTTCATGTTTAACCAACTTCACTTTGCTAGTCGCTCCCCTCATTAGAAAGCTCCTCGGTCAGAATCAGGAGTACAGAAAAGTCAAGAAAAAGCTCGCCCACAAAGTTTTCTCTGTAAAAGGAAGAAGACAGTTCTTGCCAGTGAGGATTGAAGATGATAAAGCCGTGCCAATACTAAAGGGAAGCGGCGCTGTTACTAGCTTCATTGATGCAGATGGATTTATAGAAGTGCCTGAGAACGTTGAGATACTCGACGAAGGAGAAGAAGTTGAGGTGATATTGTTTGGTGTTTGAATTTTGCTTTATCATTTTATCAATCTCACTAACAAATGATTTTTAAACTTCTTCTTCGCTTTAAATTCTTAGGTGAATGCTATGCTTGACATAAAGCTCATTCGTGAAAACCCCGACATTGTTAGGGGCGATCTCATAAAGCGCGGTGAACTTGAAAAGCTTAAATGGATTGACGAAATTCTCGAGCTTGACAAGAAGTGGAGGGAGAACCTCAGGAAGATCAATCAGCTGAGAAGGGAGAGAAACAGAATAGCGGTCGAGATAGGCAAAAGAAAGAAAGCCGGAGAAAGCGTAGATGATTTACTTGCAAAGAGCAAAGAGATAGTCAAGCAGATTGAAGATATTGAGAGGGAAAACGAAGAGATAAGGAAGAAAATTGACTTTTACCTTTGGAGATTGCCAAACATAACCCATGAAAGCGTTCCAATCGGAAAGGACGATACAGAAAATGTTCCAATAAAGTTCTGGGGCAAGGCAAGAGTCTGGAAAGGCCACCTCGAGAGCTTCCTTGAGCAGAGCCAAGGAAAGATGGAGTACGAAATTTTAGAGTGGAAGCCAAAGCTTCACGTTGACTTACTCGAGATTTTGAGGGGCGCAGATTTTGAAAGAGCTGCAAAGGTCAGCGGTTCAAGGTTTTACTACCTCCTCAATGAGATTGTAATCCTCGACTTAGCTTTAATTAGATTCGCTCTTGACAAGCTGATTGAGAAGGGCTTTACTCCAGTGATCCCTCCATATATGGTTAGAAGATACGTTGAGGAAGGCGTTACAACCTTTGACGACTTTGAAAACGTAATTTACAAGGTTGAAGGCGAGGACTTGTATCTGATCCCAACAGCAGAGCACCCATTAGCCGGAATGCATGCCAACGAGATAATTGACGGAAAAGATTTGCCACTCCTTTATGTTGGAGTCTCACCGTGCTTCCGTAAAGAGGCAGGAACTGCTGGAAAGGACACAAAGGGAATTTTCAGGGTTCACCAGTTCCACAAGGTTGAGCAGTTTGTCTATTCAAGACCAGAAGAGAGCTGGGAGTGGCATGAAAAGCTCCTCCAGAATGCTGAAGAGCTGTTTCAAGAACTTGGAATTCCTTATCGCGTAGTCAACATCTGTACTGGAGATTTAGGCTATGTTGCCGCCAAGAAGTACGACATTGAAGCATGGATGCCTGGTCAAGGAAAGTTCAGAGAAGTTGTCAGCTGTTCAAACTGTACCGACTGGCAGGCAAGAAGGTTGAACATAAGATTCAGAGACAAGACTCACGAGAAGCCCAAGTTCGTGCACACTTTAAATTCAACAGCAATAGCAACCTCAAGGACCATTGTTGCCATTTTGGAGAACTTCCAGGAAGAGGATGGAACAGTTAAGATACCAAAGGCATTGTGGAAGTACACAGGATTCAAAGAGATTGTGCCAGCAGATAAAAAAGAGAAATGCTGTCAAGGTTGACTTTTATTCTTAACTCTCTCCTCAAGCCTTCTTTTACGCTTCTCTTTCTGCTCTCTCAAATAAGGATACCTCATGATATGTCCGCATTCAAGGCATTTGATTACGATATGTGGCATTCTCTTCTGCCTCAGCCTAACTTGAGCGTTAACTCCTGGCACTAAAAATGAATGGCATCTTTTACAATATCGCCGCTTCCACTTTCTCGGCATTCTCACTTTAGCTTTCTGCTGCACAGCTAGAGCTATTTCAACATATCTATTGGCTAATTCCTTATCATAAGGAAAAACTCTCTCAGCTAATGTGAAGAGAATGTTAATTCTTTCTAAAGCGATTTTCCTCTTCTCCCTCTGCTCCTTCTTTCTCAAGAACTTCTTTGACATTTCAACCACTTCACTCTGGCTTTATCATTTTAAGCTTTCCAAAGAATGGTTCATAAAGGTGCCCTTCTGCAATTAAGCGGTCTATGATCTCTTTGGCATATGCCTCTTTAAATCCATATTCAAGCAACGCCCTATAGAATTCCTCTCTAGTGACAGTCCCATCAATAGACGTTGCTTCCAAGTCCATGAAAATACTCAGCGCAGTATTTGCCCTCTTATCCCTGCTAATGTATCTCTCATAAGTTTCCACAGCCCTCAATATGACTTTCTCTGGCAGTTCATTCATCCACAAATCGAGAATCTCTTGGTTTATAACCAGGACATCATTGATAATGCCTGTATCAATTTTCCCTTCAAATCTCCCAATCGAACCCAAAATATGAGCGCTCAGCAAATATCTCGTGTTAGTCTCAAATATCATGCCTTTGAGCCTCAAGGCGTCAAATTTTTCGCCATATTCATGACGGTTCCTCATTATCCAGTGCTCAAATCTGTCTCTGAATTTCCTCATAACTTCATCCCCAGCACTAAGTGAGGCTATTTTCTCTCTTTCTTTGAAGATAGTTATGATAACATTTGGAATCAAATCTTCAAGTTCTCTATTCCTTTCATAACCAATAGGTTCGTTGAGAATGAATGGGGTTTCAGAAGAGTAAGCTAGTGGATCGTCTGGCGATAGTAGGCTGTATTTCTTTGGTGTCAAAAACACGGCATTTTTGTTTTCAAAATGTTCAATAGCCCAGTTTGGGGCGGGGATTTCTCTTGTGAGGATTTTCTTGTTGTATGGGACATAGTATTTCAGGTCTGTATTGTTGGAATCAAAGAGAACGAAGTCTAAATCGAGCTCTGGGTCAACAAAAGTTTCTTTGTCATCCTTTCTTAGCTGTAACTCTCTTGGAAGAAGGGATGATATATAGTGCATAGCTTCCCAAACTGATAGAATAATTTTTTGCTCATCCTTGAATACTGAAAAAGTAACCCCTTCTCCCCAGTTCTTTTTTGCACCCACAATTATTGGGGAAGCAAAGAGGGAGTAAATTACAGCTTTCTCAAGGTCATAGTTGGCATATATAGTTTTCATGAACAAGTCCTCAAGTTCTCTCTTGCTTAAAGCCATTTCCTCATATTCGAGCCAATAATCAGAGTAATCTGCACTCTCAAGAGATTCAACATGGATCATACGCAAGTTTCCATATGGATAGCTGTCAATAATTCCGCTGACTTTTACGTATTCTCCGCTCCTAAATCTAGCATTAACTTTGCTGTTTTCAGTGAGTCTGAGGATAAGATATGCTCTCAGCTCAGCTTTTTTAAGTTCGCTTGGAGAGAGAGGCGAAAGGATATAGTAGAGAGCATCCTTTGGAGCATAAGGCGGCTGTTTAAGGATCAAAAAACCTTGAATTTCAACAGGTTCACAATTTTTTAAGCTCTGGATTTTACTCTGAAAATCTCTAACCCTTTTAGCGGGCGTAAGCTTTTCTCGTCTTCCAACAAGCCTTAGAAGTTTAAACGCATAATCCTCCATCAAACTTAACATTTACCGAAATGTTTATAAATCCTCCTTTGAAGGTATGTATCGGTACGGCGGCCATAGCGGCGGGGCCACACCCGGTCTCGTTTCGACCCCGGAAGTTAAGCCCGCCAGCGATCCCGGGTGTACTGCCCTCC
>NZ_SNUI01000012.1:0-43208 GCF_012027375.1 Thermococcus sp. LS2
GGGGTTTGGGTTATGATTTTCCTGGTAGGGTTTATTTGAGGGGGGCTCCTGTTGGGTTGAAGTTGTGGTGGTTGTTCAGGGGGGTGAGTGCTGTATGACATCCGCGAAAAAATTTCAGGATACAACAGCTCTTCAGTCTTTGCCTTATTCTGCAATAAGAGAAGAGCTTGAGAAGGAACACGAGAGCCTTACGGAATTTCTACACAGTATTGCAAATGCATATATTGTATATTACTGTGATCCAGTCTTACGCTCCCTGTTCTTCTACACACTAGCCGTGAAGAGCAAGATAAAGGAAGTTGAGGAAATTCACAAGACATTCTGCACGGAGGCTATTTCCAAGGGTGCTAAAAAGATATCACAACTTGCAAATGTAGATGAAAAAACCGCTATGGTTGTTTTTAAGGCGTTCTATGGCGCTCTACTTTCAAGATTGATCTTTGTTGAGTACTTGTGCACTCCAGATGTCGATTATGTCTCGGAAATTATCAGATTGATAGAGAAAAGTTTGAAAAATTAACACATTAAAAAGGAATATTTTAAATATTTTTTTGCATAATCTCATTTTTTCTGAGCATATTTGTACATTTGAACATTGTTGCTAAAAGTTAGTAAACAGGATTACTAATGGATTTTTATAATGTTAATTAGTTTGTTTTAAGTGAACAATGCTCTTTTGTATACATCTTAATGTTGCGCTCCAAAGTGCAACTTCATGTACACGGAATGTTACCCATTTTAGCATTTTCATGTTAGTTTGAATAATATAATTTAAATAGAATTGCAAAATTTATAACATATTGTCAGTAATTGACTAAATGGTCATAAATTTACATCAAAAAATCAACTATGTGTATAACACAACGTAAGGAAAAAATATTTAAATGGTTCATTGCTTACCATATCCGAATAAACTGACTAGTCAGTCACAGCTAATTGGGTGGTGGGTATGGCAGAGAAGCTTGTGCCAGTAGTATGTCCATGGTGTTCTGTTGGTTGTAGGTTCTATATAGTAAGCGTCAATGGATATCCTAAGAAAATTGAGTTCGATTATGAGCATGATACCAGGAACCATGGCAAGCTTTGTCCAAAAGGTGTTTCCTCATTCCAGTACCTCAGACATCCAGACAGGCTTAAGAAGCCCCTCAAGAGAGTTGGCGAAAGAGGTGAAGGTAAGTTCGTCGAGATAAGCTGGGAAGAGGCAATTAGGGAAATTGCGCAGAAGCTTAAAGAAATAAGGGAGAAATACGGTCCTGAGGCTCTTGCTTTTCTCGGAAGTGAGAGGTGTTCCATAGAGGAGAACTATGTCCTCCAGAAGCTGGCTAGAGCTTTGGGAACCAACAACCTTGACTACGTTTGTAGAATGTGTCAGTCAACGGCCGTCGCCGGCAAGGGAATGGTTCTTGGGCATCCTGGCCTGACGAATCCATTCGAGGACATTCTCAAGGCCAAGGTCATTGTTCTCTGGGGATACAATCCAGCCGCAACTAATCCGGTCTTCTTCGGTCAGTACATTGAGAAGGCAATTCTCGACAATAACGCCACTCTCATTGTCGTTGACCCAAGGAAAACGAAGACCGCCAAATACGCGGACATACACCTGCAGCCGTATCCCGGAACCGACCTTGCTGTTGCCTTGGCTATGCTCAACGTCATAATCACTGAGGAGCTTTACGACAAGGACTTCGTGGCGGAGCGTGCGGAAGGTCTTGAGGAGCTCGCTAAGACCGTTGAGAAGTACACTCCAGAATGGGCCGAGAAGGTCAGCGGTGTTCCGGCTGAGCTCATAAGGAAGGCCGCAATTACCTTTGCGACTGCTGGAACTGCCGCCTTGCTGACGAACGAGGGTGTTAACCAGCATGCCAACGGAACGAGGACAGTTATGGCCCTCACCGAGATGATGGTTCTCTGCGGCTACTTCGGAAAGGAGGGCGTTATGTCTGGAGCCATACCAGGTGCCCACAACGGTATGGGTGCTGGACTCATGGGTATTGAGCCAGATGCACTGCCAGGAAAGTTCCCACTTCACGCTGAAGAGCACAAGAAGAGAATTGAGGAAGTATGGGGCTTCGAGATTCCGGAGAAGCCTGGAATAACTTACGTCGAGATGATTGACGCAATCCTTGAGGGTAAGCTCAAGGCTCTCTACGTTATGGGAACTAACCCAGCAAAGTCCCTCCCGAACCTAAAGAAGGTTGAAGAAGCGTTTAAGAACATCGAGTTCCTCGTTGTCCAAGACATCTTCCTCACTGAAACCGCGAGATACGCCGACATAGTTCTTCCAGCTGCCGCTTGGTTCGAGAAAGATGGAACTGCTATAAGCTTCGAGAGGAGGGTTCAGAGGAGCTTTAAGGCTGCTGATGCACCAGGAGAGGCCAAGCCAGACTGGGAGATTATCGTAATGCTCGCGAAGGAGCTCGGCCTTGGGGAGTACTTCAACTACTCCGACGTAGACGACATCCTGAGGGAGATAAACAGAACGATTCCACCCCTTGCTGGCGCGACACCCGAGAGGCTCAAGAAGAACCTCCAAGGCTGTATGATACCGTGTCCAGACGAGAGCACCGAAACACCGAGGCTTTTTGTCCAAGGCTTCCTGACGCCAAATGGAAAGGCTCAGCTCATCCCCGTGGAGTATAAAGAGCCTGGAGAGGTTCCTGACGAGGAATATCCCTTCTGGCTCACCAACTACAGGCTTGTTGGCCACTTCCACACTGGAACCATGAGCCACAGGAGCAAGAGCCTGAGCAAGAGGTGGCCGGAGGAGTACATTGAGATCAACGAGAACGACGCGAAGAGGCTCGGCATAAAGGACGGCGACCTCGTAAAGGTCGAGACCAGGAGGGCAGCGCTGGTTCTCAAGGCTAGGGTCACGCCGCACATTAGAGAAGGCGTTGTCGCTGTTCCATGGCACTGGAACTTCAACTACCTGACCAAGGACGTTCTCGATGAGTATGCCAAGATGCCCGAGCTGAAGACAGCCGCTTGTAGAATTTCTAAGGTTGAGGGGTGATTTAAATGGGCAAGAAGATATTTATCGATTTTAGGCGCTGCATCGCCTGTAAGGCTTGTGAAGTTGCTTGTGAGATGGAGCATGGAGAGGCTAGAATTAGGGTTTTTGAGTTCCCCGACTTGACCAGCGTTGCCTTCAACTGCCGCCACTGTGAAAAGGCTCCGTGTATGGAAGTCTGTCCTGTCAACGCGCTCTCCAAGGACGAGGATGGCGCAGTTATTCTCGATCCCCTCAAGTGTATCGGCTGTCTTATGTGTGGTCTTGCATGTCCATTTGGTGTTCCAAAGGTAGACGAGTACAACAAGATAATGGACAAGTGCGATCTCTGTGCTCACCGCAGAGCAGAAGGAAAGCTCCCTGCCTGTGTCTCAGCGTGCCCAACTGAGGCTCTCAAGTACGGTGACATAAACGACGTTCTCTGGGCTAGAGAAGGAAGGATAATCGCTCAGCTCAAGGACATCGGCGACAGGACTAATGTCCTCGAGGCGTACATCATTAGGTGATAGGAGGTGCTGAGATGAACGCCTCTCTCTTCATCATCTCTTTTTTGATTCCACTGCTCTTCGGTCCGTTTCTGTTCAAATTAGATGGTAGAAAGGCTGATGTCTTCATGCTTATTGCGGTTGTGTCTTCTTTCTTGGCTAACCTAGCGGGAGTTATTGAGTATTTAAATGTGGGTGGCTCTTATCACATCGTTTACCTCAAAACTTCTTCCCTCGGTGAGGTCTACGGCATTATAATTGACCCGATGAGCGTTTTGGTGGGCTTCGTTGTTAGTCTCGCGGGTGTTCTGTTCCTCCTCTACGCGGTTGACTACATGAGCGAGAAGAACAAACAGCACCCCGTTTACTCCGATAAGGGTAGGTTCTACGCTTGGATGGTCATCTTTGTTGGAGCTACGCTGGCCTTCATATACTCCTCCACGACACTCCAGCTGCTCATATTCTTCGAGATAATGGGACTCGCCTGCTGGGGTGTTGTTGGCTATTATAAGAGTTCAAAAGCCGAGAGAGCTGCATACAAGGCTCTGCTCGTGCCGAACTTCGGTGCGATGGTTGGTCTTTATACTGCTGTTGGTATTGGCATCCTCAAGCTTCATGATCTGAGCCTTTATGCTCTTCAGAACCTGAGCGACGACCTTAAGCTTCTGGTCTTCTTGGGCATAATGGTTGCTGCTTTCACTAAGAGCGCCCAGTTTCCACTCTACTCATGGCTTCCGGATGCAATGGCGGCCCCAACACCTGCTTCTGCTTTTCTCCACGGTGCGGCAATGATTGAGATGGGTGTATACCTGCTCGCCAGGGCTGCCCAGTTCATGCAGCCGATTCCAGAGACAGCTTTCTACGTCATGCTGGCCTTCGTCTCGCTGACTTTACTCATAGCGATTCTTTATTACCCACTTCAGAAGGACGCCAAGAGGCTTTTAGCTTACTCCACTATAGCAGAGGCTGGAGTGATGTATGTCGGTGTGCTCTATGCTGTGCTCGGCTCCGCCTACGGCCTTCAAGCCGCGATGTTCCAGCTGGCTAACCATGCGTTTGTTAAGGGTTTAGCTTTCCTCACTGCGGGAACCTTCAGCTACGCCTTTGGAACGCTTGACATGGAGAAGATTAAGGGTCTTGGAAAACTCGCTCCCGTCGTCGGTGCAAGCTGGTTCCTGGCCCTCCTTGGATTGGCTGGAGTCCCTCCGCTCGGCCTGTTTTTCAGCAAGGCCTACCTCTTCATCAACGCCTCAGCGACAACTGACTGGGTCGGGTGGATTCCGCTCCTCCTCGTACTGGCAGATGCGACGGTTTTCCTCATGGTGTCACTCGGATGGATTAAGAGGATGGTCTTCAGCGAGCCAGCGGTGGAGAGTGCGGAAGTGTCCCCGCTGATGCGCTTTGTCCTTGTGGTTCTAATAGTCCTCGCCATAGTTGCCCCGTTCCTAAGCATGAAGCTCGTGACCAAGATAAGCTTCGTGGGGTGATGTGAGATGATTGAAATACCCATTGCGCTCTACTCAATCTCAGCGGTTTCTGGTCTTATTGGGGACTTTAAGAGGAGCATCAAGGTTTCGAGTGTCCTCTCTGCTGTAGCATCCTTGTCGCTCATAGGCATAGTTGCGGATGCATTATCCAAAGGGCTTCCTGTTCAGGAGAGCTTCTTGGGTGTATCTCTCACGATAGACAGCATCTCCCTTCCATTTCTCTTCATCCTTGCACTCCTCAGCCTCGTGGTTTCAGTATACTCTTTTTCATATATGGAAGTCCATAGAGACGTGGAAAGACCCTTTGCTTACACGCTCCTCTACGGCACGTTTGTAGTATCGATGGTGTTCGTGGTATTGGTTTCAAACTTGCTTTGGTTCGTTTTCTTCTGGGAGCTGATGACGCTGACGTCTTTCGTCTTTGTGAGCTGGAAGGAGCAGAACGCTGGGATTAAGTACCTCCTCACAATGCAGCTCGTCAACACGGTACCCCTATTTATAGCCCTCGGAGTAATCTACTCCGCCACAGGAAGCTTCATCGTTGACTATGCCACCCTTAAGGATGTCGTAGTGTCACTCTCCTCGACTCAGCTCAGGCTACTCTACGTGATGTTCCTCGTGACGTTCCTTGCAAAATCCGGAAGCGTGCCCTTCCAGTTCTGGGTACCTGATGCCTATGAGGCTGCTCCTAGCAACATAGCCTCCCTGATGGCTGGAGCCATGGAGAAGATGGCAGTTTACGGCCTGATAAGGCTCCTCTGCAACGTCCTTCCGTGCAATGAGACCATCGGCTATGTCCTCGTTATCATCGGAATACTTACCATGACCTTCGGCACCCTCTACGCCCTTAGAGAGACCCACGCGAAGAGGCTCCTTGCCTATTCAAGCGTTGGTCAGATGGGTTACATCTGGTTCGCGGTGGGCATGGGTATGGTCTTCTTAGCAAAGGGCATGGAGAGCCTGGCTTACCTGGCCTTCCTCGCCGGAGTCTTCCACTCCTTCAATCACACCCTCTTCAAGGGGCTACTCTTCCTTATCTCTGGCAACTTCGAGTACTCTGCAGGTACGGCAGACCTCAATGAGCTGGGCGGTCTGAGGAAGGCAATGCCATACTCATCGCTCTTCACTGTTATAGGCGCGCTTTCCCTCGCTGGAGTGCCCCTCTTCAGCGGCTTCCTCTCCAAGTGGATGATTTACCAAGTAGGCTACTACTCTGGAATCTCTCTCTTTGTCCTCGGTTCAGTTATGGCAGTGTTCATGAGTGCTGTAACCCTAGCGTATTCGCTCAAGCTTTACACATCTGCTTTTGGAGGTGAACCAAACAAGAAAATAGAAAACGCCGAGGAAGTTCCCTTAGGAATGCTCCTCGCCGAGGGGATACTTGCCATAATGTCACTCGCGGTTGGAGTCTTCCCAGCCATCGCTTATCCGATACTGACGGTTTCGCTGGAGGGGAACAGCGTTACAGTTACCGTTGACTCTATATTCACTGGCTTTGATTACTTCTCACCAATAGCCCTGCTCCTTGCGGTTTCATTCGTTGCAGTTGCTTTGTACTTTGTCCTTAGACCAAAGACGACCGATGTCAAACCTTGGAACGTGGGAGCTCTCTTTCTCCCAGAAGAAAGATACGGAGCAAAGGCTAGGGACTATTATGAGCAGTACTTTAGTGAAATGGAGGGTGTGTATAAACTTGGAAAAACCGCTGGTATGGTCGGAAAGGTCATTCTTTCAGCTTTACTATCTTTTTATCTCATCCTTGCCAAGGGACTCGTATATACAGGCAGAGAGAAAAAGCGCTCTTTCACCCTCAGTGAGCTTCGTCATCACAGCGCTAGATACCTAGACGAGGCATTCTTTGTTCCGATAATGGACTTGGTCAAGAACATTGTTGTGCTAATTTCTGGCATTTCAGTGTCCATGGATGATCTCTTCTTGGCCTCAATGCTGACTACGGCAATAATACTTGCACTCTTGGTGCTGTGAGGTGATGAGGATGGATTATGTAAGTTTAATTGCTGCTCCAATAGTCATTTTCCTCCTTCCTCCACTCCTTGATGGAATAGGACGAAAAATAAAGGCAAGGATTCAATACAGGAGAGGTCCACCGATAATGCAGACATTCTACGACCTTGAAAAGCTGCTCAAGCTACCGTCAGTGCTTCCAACCGAGAACCTTATCTTCAGATTAGCACCCTATATCGCACTGGCTTCTGCTGTTGCTGGAGGATTAATGCTTCCCTTTGGTAAAGAACCAGTATTAGCCTTTGGAAAAAGCCTCATAGTTTTCTTCTACGTTATGACAATGGTCAGCGTGGCTATGGTGTTAGCAGCTTTCTCCGTCCAGAATGCGTTCTCGCACATAGGAGGACATAGGGAGGTTATGCTGATACTTTCGATTGAGCCAGTGTTGGCCAGTGTCTTCGGTGTCCTAGCATTCAAACTTGGAACACTCAACGTTGCCGAGATGCCCTTCAGTGTTGGTCTTTCACTTTCCGTTGCCCTCGCTTACATCCTGCTGGCTTACGCGGTCTATGTTGAGGGTGGTTTCGTACCTTTTGATATAGCCGAGGCAGAGACCGAGGTAATTGGAGGGCCTCTCACCGAGTACAGCGGGAGACTCCTTGGGATATTCAAGTACTCCCTTCTAATAAAGAGGATAGTACTGCTCTGGCTACTGTCTTCATTGGTCATGATTCCCGCTCTGGATTTCCTCGGTATAACTAGCTCTATAGTAGTGTTTATCGCTCAACTTGTCATGACTTTCTTGTTGTATTCACTTGCTGTGGCATTAGAGGCTGCAAATGCTCGTTTGAGAATTGACCAAGCAGTTTCCCTGAATAAGAAGATATTCCTCATGTCCCTGGTTGTTTTGTTAATAGCGTTAGCGGGGTGGTGAATTATGGAGTGTAGCGTGTGTGCTGGTGGATGCAAATCTGCTGAAGTTGATGAGACTCTTGAGGATGGTCATCTGAGGAAGTTTGTGGAGAAATTCAAAGAAGTTATTTTTGAATGTAAAAAGCTTACGAGAAACCAGTACTTGTTCGTAGTCGATAAGAACGCCCTTCCAGAAATGGTGCTCTACTGGCACAACAACTCTGAGCTAAAAGAGACTCACTTCTCGATGGGAATTGGAACTGACGAAAGGAGCATTGCTGGAAAGTTTGCATACGCTCCGGTGATAAACGTTACCGTTGAGCCTGGAAATGGAGATAAGAACTACTGGGTTATCTTGAAAGCATATCTTGACGAGGACAACCCTGAATTTCCGTCAATAGCTGCAGAGCTTCCAGCTGCACTCTGGGCAGAGAGGGAGGTTTACGATCTTCTTGGCTTTAACCCTAAAGGTCATCCTGACTTAAGGAGGCTTGTCCTGCCTGAGGACTGGCCTGAGGGTGTTTATCCACTCAGAAAAGATCACGACTACAAAGCATCTCCGATGGATACTCCCAAGTGCTACTACAAGCCTGGACCACCAGACACCATGACAGTTCCGATAGGTCCTTATCATCTTGCACTAGATGAGCCAGCTCACTTTAGAATATTCGTCAAGGGAGAAACAGTAGTTGACGTTGATTACCGTGGCTTCTACTCCCATAGAGGAGTTGAGAAGATAGGAGAAGGGAGGCTGACCTACAACCAGGTTCTCTTCATAGCTGAGAGAATCTGCGGAATCTGTGGCTTTCAGCATTCAACGAGCTATGCTCAAGCAGTTGAGAACATTGCTGGTGTTGAAATTCCTGAAAGGGCAATGTACATAAGGACGATAATGCTCGAGATCGAGAGGATCCATTCCCACATGCTTTGGGCTGGCGTTGCTGCACACCTAACAGGATTTGATACTGGATTCATGCACGCTTGGCGCGTCAGAGAGCCAGTCATGTGGCTCGCAGAGAGGCTTACAGGGAACAGAAAAACCTACGGAATCAACATCGTTGGTGGCGTCAGGAGGGACTTCCTCGACTACCGCAAAGAGATGATAATGGAGAAGATTAAGGAGCTCAGAAGGCAAGTTGAGGAGTTTATCGAGATAGCGACCGGTACGGCAACCTTTGTCAAGAGGGCTGAGGGAGTTGGAATTCTGCCGTACAAGGTGGCCAAGGCTTACTCAGTCCTCGGTCCGAACGGAAGGGCCAGCGGGAGGAACATTGACGTTAGGAGAGACCAGCCCTTCGCGGCATACAAGGATCTGGACTTCAAGGTGCCAGTTTACAAAGAGGGTGATGTTTTAGCCAGATTCCTCATCAGAATGGACGAGGTTCTTGAGAGTATCTGGATAATTGAGCAGGCCATTGATCAGATGCCAGGAGGAGACGTCTTCGTACCAATAGGCGAGCTCCCGGAGTATGAGGAGGGTCTCGGCTACAGCGAAGCTCCAAGAGGTGAGGTCATCCACTACGTTATGACTGACAAGAAGAACAAGGTCTATCGCTGGAAGGTTAGGGCTCCAACTTACAACAATCTGCCAGCAGTTCCGGAGATGCTCAAAGGCTACAGCGTTGCCGATGCTCCTCTTATCATAGCGAGCATTGATCCGTGCTACTCCTGTACTGAGAGAGTCCAGATAGTGGACGTTGAGACTGGAAAAGCTAAGGTTCTGAATGAGCAGCAGTTCAACATGCTCTCAATACAGAAGGGCAAGGGGGTGGCATAATGGCCCAGACGATTTCATTCACTGACAGGCTCAAGTTCTGGAAGAGACCAGAGGAGGAAGTTAAGAAAGCTCCCGTTACTACACCATATCCCTTTGTTGACATCGAAAAGCCGCCTGAATACAGGGGAATACCCTACATAGATCCCCATCTCTGCATCGGTTGTGGCGCCTGTGTTAGGGCCTGTCCACCAGACGCGCTCACGATAGAGTGGGACTTTGAGAATGGGAGGAAGAGAATTGTCTTCAATGCAGCGCGCTGCATAAGGTGCCACCGCTGCGTCGAAGTTTGTCCAACCGGTGCGATGCAGGGCACAACGAGGTTCGAGATAGCAACACCGAACAAGGAGGACCTCATCGAGGTTGTTGACCACAAGCTCTACAGATGTCCGCGCTGTGGGAAGTACGAGGAGTTCACGGAGAGGCAGATACAAAAGATGTTCCAGATTCTTCCGAAGGAAGTCATCGACCAGCACGGCATAGCCGAGAGAGCTTTTCTCTGCAGGGAGTGCAGGATGGAGGAGAGTGCTAAGACCTTGGCGGTTCAAGGTCCCTATGCGGATAGCCTTCTCCTTTCCCTCTATCCGAGAGGTTCAAAGGTGATGGGTGAGAGGAGATGAGCAGGTTGAAGTCTGTTTGGGTCTTCCATGTTGACAGCGGCTCATGTAATGGTTGCGACATCGAGATACTCGACGTGCTCACGCCATACTACGACGCCGAGAGGCTGGGAATAAAGCTTGTGCCGAGCCCAAGGCATGCAGACGCCCTTCTCGTCTCGGGCCCGCTAACGAGGCAGACTTATTACGCTGTCAAAGCAGCCTACGAGGCAATGCCGCCAAAGCCAAGGATAGTTGTGGCTATAGGCACCTGCGCGTCCAGCGGTGGTATATTCTACAATGGATATCCAATCTACAATCCGAACCCGGAGAGGGGAAGTGACAGGCTCAGGACTGGTGGAATAGAGGTTCTTTTAGCGGAATACGGGAAAAAGCCCGATATGTACATCCCGGGATGTCCACCAAGTCCAGAGGAAATACTCTACGGGTTGGCTCAGCTCCTCGGCCTGAAGGAGAAAAAGATGAAGGGTGAGTACTACTATGCAGATGAGATTGAGTTCATTTTGCCTGACAGACCTATTGAGGAAAGGATTTATCTGACACTCAGAGAATCCCTGAGGCGCGTTGTGGGTTACTTCGATAGAGAGAAAGTTCTTGAAGATTTTATGCAACTTGTAAAGAAGGCCCAAGAGAGCGAGAACCCGAGAGAGAGGCTCCACGAGCTTGTCATTGGCTACTTCTTGAAGGAGAAAGATTCCCGCGTGAAGTTCGCGATAAGATTTCTCGAAAACGAATACTGGAGGTTGAAGGATGCCTACGAAAAGAGGCACATGGCACTTGTTAAAGCTAGTATACGTTAATCCTCCATATATTTCTAAGGCTATGGCACACTTCGCTGGCGACATGGCTGTGCTAGAGGAGCTGGGGACGCTTAAGGAGAAAACAGTTGAAGTAATCAAGGAAAGTCTTGGAACAAAAAGAGACGAAATAGACCTGTCCATAAGCGACCTGATACTGATACCAGTGGAAAGGCTGCCCGAAGACGATAGGAAGCTCCTCTTAAAGGTTGCCCAGGAGCTTGAGGGAGATGCCAAACTCAAGATAGTGAGGAGGTGATAGTGTGAGCCTTGAGTCCCAGTTCTTTCTGCTTATGAAGTTCGTGATACCAATTTACCTGTTAGCATTCATCCTCTACGCTGTTAGGGCATTTAAAGGCCCAACGATAGTAGACATAGTCCTTGCCGTTGACTGTCTGTCCTTTGATGTAGCTGCGTTCATGGCTATCCTTGCAGTTTACTTCAGGAGCGTCTTCCTTGTGAGCGGGGCGATGATTCTAGCGCTCTGGGGCTATTTGCTGGACATTTACATAGCAAAACACTTGGTGAGCAGGGAGGTGGGAGCATGAGCGTTCTGTTCTACGTTGGGGCAGTCCTCATCGTCATAGGCGCGCTCTGTGACTTGTTTGGTGCTTTGGGTCTGCTCCGCTTCCCGAACTTCTACGTTAGGATGCACGCTGCTACAGTGGGGATAATTGGCGGCGCTGCGGTTCCGCTCTTCGGCGTTGCCCTGCTTGCTCTTGGTGCGGACTTCCTTCATCATAGATACGCGATTGCCGGAGCGAGCTTCATCACTGGAGTGATAGTTCTCTTAGCCTCTCCAGCTGGAAGCCACGCCCTGGCCTACGCCGCTCATAAGGCCAAGCTTGTCCAGAGGCCAGAGATTGACCATTTGGCAGAGGTGAGGGGTGATGATTGAAATTCATCTGTTAATCCTCAGCCTTGCTCTCATGCTCGGCTTCGTTGCCAGCTATCTAGCTGTGACTGAGAAGGATCTGCTCAAAGCGGTCGGATTTTCGGCAGTGCAGGCCATAGCTTACGCCATAGCCTTCTACATCCTTATGGCTCCCGACATTGTCCTCGCCTACATAGCGATAGCCGTGGGAATTTACTCTGCCCTGCTGATATTTGCTATCAGCAAGACCGAGAGATACGAGGTGGTGTGAATGAGGAGCAAGAGTCTAATTACTGCCATTGCAATCCTCACCTTCGCTGCACTCATGACTTATGCCGTGGTATCTCTCGGTATCTTTGGTGATGGTACTGGGATTAGGCCCCTTGGTGAGTTCTATCTTGAGAACAGCTACTTTGGTGATTACTCGGCTAAGAGTCCGGAGGTTGTTACCTCAATTCTCTGGGACTATCGTGGTGTTGATACGCTCTTTGAGACTGCTGTCTTCTTCCTCGCCATAATAGGTAGCCTTACCGTCTTTAGGCTCACCAAAGAACAGGAGAAGGAAGTTAAAAAGGCTGAGAAAGCCCCAACTGAGCTGACACCAATAGTGAAGGACGTCACGAAAGTAATAGTCGTCATGATTCTTGCTGTTTCAGCTTCGATTGCTTTGCATGGTCATTTGACTCCTGGTGGTGGTTTCCAGGGTGGTTCAGCCCTAGCAGTAGCGCCTCTCCTCATCATCGCTGCTTATTCAAAGTATACCCTCGAGGAGAATGGCCTCGATAAGACGAGAGCATTAATCCTGCGTTCTATTGGTCTCTTAGGAATTGCATTGACTGCACTGGTTCCACTATTAACTGGTGGTTTCATCATGCAGAATCAACCAATATTCCCTGCCGAGCTCGATGGACAACTCATCGGCGGCTCACTGATTTACTACAACTTCTTCGAGTTTCTTGCGGTGGGAGCAGGCTTTACAGCAGTATTCCTGCTCTTAGCAATTCCAGAAGAGAAGTTCAAGAAAATCCTGGGGGTGAAAAAATGAGCATCTTGGAGTTCCTGTGGGATTATCTCTGGGTCGTCCTCCTGCTCACCTTGGCTGTCTCGCTGTACGGTATAATCGCCAGGCCGAACATGCTGAAGAAAATCATATCGCTCACGATACTCGGTGATGTTGTTAACGTCATGGTAGTCTTCATAGGCTACCGCCTCACTTATCCAGTGGTCCCGCCGATACTGCCGTCCCTTTCAAAGGAATCCCTCAGTCAGTTTGTGAACACTGCCGTTGACCCGCTTCCACAGGCCCTTGTCATAACCGCCGTAGTCATAGGAATGGCCGTGAACATGCTCTTGGCTGTGCTGACGATACAGCTCTACCGTCTCTACGGCACGCTCGACGTCAGGGAGATAGCTAAGAGAGGTGGTGAGGAATGAGGGGCGTCCTTCCAACTGCTTTACTTGCCTTTATTACCTACGTGCTCTTCACGGGCTCTGCCACTCCCTACGACCTGTTCACGGGTGCAATTGTCGCCGTGGGTGTAGGACTGCTAATGGGTAAATATGTCGTCCAGAGCGACGCTAAGGCATTGAACCCGGTAAGGTGGTTCTGGAGTATTGTTTACTTCATCTGGTACATGCTCGTGGCCGAGACCAAGTCTCACATTGACGTAATACGCAGAATAATTACTGGCAACTACAATCCTGGAATAGTTAAGGTTCCCGTTGATGTCGAGACGAGCTACGCGAAAACGCTCATCGCCAACTCAATAACCAACACCCCGGGAACATATGTGGTCAACATGGATGAGAAGTACCTCTACGTGCACTGGATTGACGTAGCAACTGAAGATCCTGAAAAGGCAAGGGAAGAAATCTCCGCCGACTTTGAGAGGTTCGCGAAGAGAATACTGGAGTGAGGTGAGAGGAAATGGACGTTGTAGGATTAACTCCCGTGATCCCGGTCATCTTTGCCTTTGCACTCCCTCTGACTTCGATCATCGTTAAGGGTAACAGGAAGATAATCCAAGCCTATGCACTACTCGGCACGGGTTTAACCTTAATCAGCGCGCTCAAGCTTTTCGAACTAGTGTACTCCTCTGAAAAGCCGCTGATATATACTTTTGGCGGCTGGACTGCTCCAATTGGCATAATCTATGAGGTTGACAGAACTGGGGCACTCATAACTCTCCTCACCGCCGCGCTGATGTTCCTCATTGCAATTTACAGCTACCGCTATCTTGAGCACGAGGAGGGTTTGGAGTGGTACTATACACTTTATTTAGGCTTGGAAGCTGGACTTTTGGGTGTTTTACTCACTGGTGATGCTTTCAACCTCTTCGTCATGATTGAGGTCACCAGCATTGCCGCCTACGCTCTAGTGGCGTTCTACAGGGGAAGGAAGGACGCAGTTCATGCTGCATTGAAGTATGCCTTCATAGGCGCGATAGGCACGACTATGTACTTCTTAGCGCTTGGAATTCTCTACGGGGCTTTTGGTACGGTTAATCTTGCTGATTTATCGGCAAAAGTTCATGGTTTGAGTTTTCCAGTGACTGGCAGTCCAGTTGGGAATATTGTAATTGCCTCTGGTGTTGCTTTAGCCTTAGCCACTTGGGCGTTTTTAATTAAAGCGGCAATTGTGCCGAATCACTTCTGGCTTCCGGAAGCTCACCCAGCGGCACCAAGCCCAATTTCAGCAGTCCTCTCCGGATTAGTCGTTAACGTCGGAGTTTATGCCCTGATTAGATTCCTCTACACGGTCTACGGTGGTGAACTCACACCGGGTCTGGCAAAAATCGTTGGAACCCTGGGGACAGTAGTCATAACCCTCGGTGCGGTTTCGGCACTTTTCGGTGCACTCATGATGAACGCCCAGAGGGACGTTAAGAAGCTCATAGCTTACTCCACGATAATGCACATGGGCTACCTCTTCATGGCTGTTGGATTAGGAACACAATTAGGCTTACAAGCAGCATTATTCCACATTGTCAACCATGCCATTGCCAAGGCATTACTCTTCCTTGCTGCGGGCATGTTCATCCACGCCGTTGGCTCAAGAGACATCAATGATATGGCTGGTTTGGGCAGGCAGATGCCAATGGCAACTCTCGGACTCGCAATAGCAACCCTCAGCCTCGTAGGAATTCCACCGTTCAACGTGTTCTTCAGCAAGCTGCTCCTCTTTGATGCCCTGATGGAGAGAAGTTTTGCTTTGGCAATGGTCATTGTGGTCAGCTCTGTGACGGCACTCGTTGCCTACATGCGCGTCTTCTACAAGGTATGGCTTGGCAAACCAACCAAGGACGTCACAGTGAAGGAACCAGTAAGCATGAGCCTAGTGGTTCTTCTGCTGGCAGCGACGGTTATTGTAATAGGTCTCGTTGCACCGATAGTGCTCCAAAACTACATAGAACCTGCAGTAGCCCAGACAGTGAATTATAAACTATACATTCAGACTGCACGTGAATATGCGTTAAGGTTAAAACTCCCCTAACCTCTTAAATTTTTGGAGGTGCTGAAATGAGTATTGAAGAAGCAAAGCAAAAGCTTTTCCAGCGGATAACGGAGTTCTACGGTGATAATTTGCTCTCTGTGGTCTTCTATGGGGCTCACCTGAAGGGCAAGCTCAATGAGATTGACGTCCTCGTGATCATTGACAAACCCTACGACCCAGTCAAGCTCAACCGCGTGGCGGACTTCATAGAGAATATTAAGGAGCCTGTTGAGAGGGAGTATGGTTACTTTATAGCTTTTGAACTCTACACAAGAGAGGAGGCGGAAAACTTTCACGCGTCTTATCTTGACATTGCAAAAGCTTATGAAGTAGCATATGATAAAGGTGATTACTTCAAGAACCTTTTAAGGAGAATGACTCATCCAGACACATCTATGGAGCATATAAAGTACCTCACAACTATTGAGATTTTAAAGGACGAATGATTTTCGAAATTCCTATTTTTCTGTCTTAAACCTTTAGTTGAACACCTACCGTTTTAAAAAGCGTTAAAAATTGCCATTTTAATTCTCATTTGATAATACAAAATCTAAAATCAGTAGCACAAATGGTGGTGAAATTTATGAAGAGTAACAAAAAATTTTTGGCTTTGCTTGTGCTGTCAGTTTTAGTTTTCAGTGTCTTCAGTGCCGGTTGTATAAATCAAAACTACCAGACAGAAACAACAAGCAAGGTTACAGCTAAATCCTCTCCTACCCAAAGCCTTCAGGAGCAGAAACCTGAAACAACTACGAGCAAAGCTAAATATCCAATAACGCTTACGGACTTTGCTGGAAGAACTGTAACAATAGAAAAGCCACCGGAGAGAGTTATTGTCCTTACGAGCTATTGGGCAGAGATTTTGTGTATTCTTGGGATTCAAGACAAGATTGTAGGTATTGGAAAGTACATCCCTTACGATCCGTATATTCCAGATGATGTTAAAAAGAAGCCCGTAGTGGGGAGCAGCTTCAAAGGCTTGAACTGGGAAACTGTTGCAAGCTTGAATCCAGATTTGATAATCGTGGACTGGTATGGAGGAAAGTACAAAGACGCTGAGACGATTAAGAAAGCTGAAGAGCTTGGGATACCTGTTATAGCTCTGAGTGCAAAGAGTGTTGAGGATAATATCAAGGTCATTGAGCTTCTAGGAAAAGTTTTTGGAAAAGAGGAGAAAGCTGAGGAACTTACAAGCTGGATGAAGGAAAAGCTGGATGAAGTTAACAAAATAGCAAGTCAGATTCCAGCAGATAAGAAAAAGAACGTTCTTCTCATAAGCGCTCCGAAAGATATAGGTGGTCCAATCACTGTTTATGCAAAAGGAAGCGCATGGGCAAGTATTGTTGAACTCGTTGGCGCTCACAACTTGGCTTTTGACAAGGAGTTTGACACCCAGTGGCCAAAGCTCGACTTGGAGAAGATAATAGCCTACTGGGGAGACAAGGCTGATGTTATAATCGTAACCTCCTTCAGCCAAGACAAGCTTGAGAAAGCAGTTAACGACATCAGAAATGACCCAAGATGGAGAGAAATTAAAGCAGTTAAAGAGGCCCATGTTTACGGAATTTTGGCTGGCTCTAAGGGGTTCTTGGACTGGGGGCCGAGAATAATAGTCGGCGTCTATCAGATGGGTGGGTTAATTTATCCAGAATATTATCCAGAGTGGAAGCCAATAGCAAAAGAGCTGCTTGAGAACTTCTATGGGGTTAAATACGAAGTTCCAGTAACTGTCATGGATTCAATGGGGAGAAAAGTAACTTTTGAGAAAGTTCCGGAGAGGGTAATCGTTCTGAGTAGCTACTGGGCTGAAGTTATGTACTGCTTGGGAGTTGCAGACAAGATAGTGGGAATTGATAAGTACACACCAAAGAATCAGTTCTTGCCTGAAAGCGTTAAAGAAAAGCCTCAAGTCGGAAGTACTTACAAGAAGGGCATAAACTGGGAGACCGTTGCAAGCCTAAACCCAGACTTGATAATTATGGGCCGCTGGAAGGGAAGCTTTACTGAAGGCGAGCTTGATGTTATTGAAAAGTCAAAAGAGTTTGGCTTCAAAGTTTTGGCATTTGGAATTCCCGACTCTAATGTAACTGGAACAGAAATGCCATACGAAAACATCAGGATAATCAGAGTTCTTGGAAAAGTTTTTGACAAAGAGAAAAGAGCTGAAGAGCTTGCAAGCTTCTTAGAGAAGTATTACAACGAAGCGCTTGAGATAGCGAGTAAAATACCAGAAGACAAGAAGAAAAACGTCCTTATAGTTTATGGTTCATCAATCGCAGGAAAATACGCGACTGGAGCTATAAGCATCTCCTACAAGGGATCAGCTTATGCTGAAACCGCTGAGCTTGTAGGAGCGCACAACGTTGCATTTGACTACAACTTCTCAACACAGTATCCAAAGCTTGACTTAGAGAAGCTCATAACTTACTTTGGAGATAAGACAGATGTTCTGATAGTGGTTGACTGGGATGCAGAGAGGCTCAATGAAGCTGTAGAAAAGATAAAGAGCGACCCAGCATGGCAGGAAATCAAAGCTGTTAAAGAAGGAAATGTCGTTGGAATATTGGTGAGCTCATGGAGAAAAGACGCCACAGCATTATATGGACCAAGATTCATCACCGGAATCTATGCCTTTGGACATGCGATTTATCCGGAATACTATCCAGACTGGAAGCCAATATATGAAGAGCTTCTCAAGAGGTTCTACAACATGGAGGGCTGAGTATGAGAAGGCTTCTCTCTCTTTTCCTTTTAGTTTCTCCAATTTTTGCATTCTTCATAAGCTTATGCATTGGAGCTTATCACATCCCTCTCTCTGCTATTGTGGATATGGTGACGCTAAAAATCCTCCAGCTCATTTCTGGAATTTTAGCTAAAATAACTTTTGGAAAGGTTAATTTCACTGTTCAAATCCCCTATCCAAGCGTTTATCAGACTATTCTTTTCAAAATAAGACTTCCAAGGGTTATCTTGGCGATGATTGTCGGTTCTGCATTGGCCCTCTCTGGGGCGGTTCTTCAAGCTATATTTAGAAATCCCTTAGTTAACAGCTATATTTTAGGAATCTCAGCGGGGGCTGCTTTTGGCGCTGCTTTGGCTATAGGTCTTTCTCTGAGCTTGGGTGTTACTCCTTTGGCCTTTGCTTTTGCTTTACTCGCTGTGTTCTTGACAACTTCTCTGGCCAAAATCGGTGGAAGAATAACTCCTGTTTCGCTCGTTCTTGCTGGAGTAATTGTCAATGCATTCTTTTCGGCGTTAACTTCCCTGTTGAAGTTTTTGATGGAGCATGAAAAGCTGGCGAGCGTTGTTTACTGGCTCATGGGAAGCTTTGCAGACGCTGACTGGCATTCAGTCAAAGTTGCATTTCCTGTGATACTTCTTGGATGTGCATTGATTTATCTAATGCGCTGGCAGCTGAACGTCTTGTCTTTTGGAGAAGAAGCCAAAATCGTTGGAGTTGAAACTGAAAAGCTGAAGTTTGCTTTTATCATAATAATCTCTCTCATAACCGCTGTTTCAGTTGCTTTCTGTGGGATAATTGGCTGGGTAGGCTTAATGATTCCGCACATTGTTAGAATGGCATTTGGGCCAGATCACAAAACACTGATACCCCTAACAATAACTGTAGGGGCTTCATTCATGGTTTTAGCTGATACATTGGCGAGGTCAATTGCCACTTATGAAATCCCAATTGGTATTTTGACAACAATCCTTGGAATTCCATTCTTTGCGTATCTGCTAAGGAAGACGGGCGGTGGTTGGAATGCTTGAAGTCAAAGGCTTATCATTTAGCTACGGTGATTTCAGCGTTGAGGATGTCTGCTTTGAGGTGAGAGAGGGTGAGATTTTAACGCTGCTTGGCCCAAATGGTAGCGGGAAAACAACGATTCTGAAAAGCATTTACGGATTGCTGAAACCAGAGAAAAAATGTGTCTTCATAGATGGCAAAGACTTTCACTCACTTCCCCTAAAGGAGAGGGCTAAGTTAGCCGGCTATGTTCCTCAGTCTCATCATCCTCCTTTTCCCTATACTGTTTTGGACGTTGTGGTTATGGGTTTAGCTTCTCAGCTAGGTATTTTTGAGAGCCCAAGGGAAGAGCACTATCAAAAGGCTCTGGAGAAGCTCAAGCTCATAGGAATGGAGCGTTTTAAGGATAAACCCTACACACAGCTGAGCGGAGGTCAATTGCAGCTTGTTCTGATTGCTCGTGCTCTCGTGCAGGAACCAAAAGTCCTTCTCTTGGATGAACCCACTGCTCACTTGGATTTTAAAAACCAGGTAAAGGTTCTCGGGATTGTGAAGAGATTAGCAAAAGAGGAAAGTATCTCCGCTATCATGACTCTCCACGACCCGAATTTGGCCTCACTTTATTCAGACATGATTGCTCTTGTTAAAGGGGGCAGAATTAGAGCTCTTGGGAAACCGAATGAGATTCTAAGAGAGGAAATTCTTGAGGAAGTGTATGGCGTCCCGATATGCATTCTTGAATTCAACGGATTTAGACTTATACTTCCAAAAACAGAGGTGGTTTAAAAGTGGAATTGCTGATAATTTCAGCTGGAATTGCATTCAATTTCCTAAAGCGCTCTGTCCCCGGGTTACTTATTGGGATATTCATAGCTGAGCTTCTAATCGAGAAGGGCATAGTGGAGAAAGTATCATTCATTGGTAAACCATTTGTTAAACTCTCAAACCTACCAGCAGAGTGTGCATTAACCTTTGCAACAGCTTTTTTGAACACGAGAGCCGCTAATGCCATGCTTGTGGATTTTTATAGGGAGGGCAAAATTGGAAAGAGGGAACTCTACATTGCCTCGCTCATGAACGCTTTTCCAGCAATGGTTAGGCATTGGAACTCGCTAATTCCTATCCTCTTGGCTACACTCGGAAGGCTTGGCTTGCTCTACTTTGGAATTTTGGTTTTCATAGGACTAATCCAGACAACGGTTTTTGCAGTGGCTGGGAAGATTTTGATTAAAAATCCAAGAAAAATGAGCAATCCTCAAAATCAGAGGAGAGAGAAAAAGCCTTTTAAAGATGTCTTAAGAAATGCTTTGGCAAAAACAAAGAAAACTTCAATCCCAATTCTGAAGACTATGATTATAGTGACTTACATAACGGCCCTGCTCATAGCGGTTGGATTTTTCAATCATCTAAGTGACCTTGTGAGGAACTTTGCAGAGTTCTTACCATTTTCGCCAGAGGAGCTGAGTGTGGCCCTAAGTGCAATGGCTAGCAGTATAGCAGCCTATACTCTCGGCGCAAACCTATTAAAAGCTGGTTTAATAAGTGAAAAAGCTCTAATAAGGGCTCTTCTTCTCGGTTCAATTTTCGCAAATATAACCTTCCTAAGGGTGTTGATTCCCTATTATGTCGGGCTTTATGGTCCAAAAGATGGAACAAAGCTCATGCTCATCTCAATGATAACGAGGAGCGTGATTATCTTGTGCATTATCGCTGTTGTGGGGGTGGTGTTGTGATATGTTTAATCATAGGTTATGGAGCAAGGGCTTTGCCTTTGCTTCAGGAAATCCTTAGAGAAGAAGGAATAAAGGGAATTGTGCTCACTGACCAGAACTGTGAGAGGGAGCTGGATAAGGTAGAGACAGCTGAGGTAATCTTCATCTATGCCCACGAGCTTCCCGAAATAGTAGAGGAGAAAATTAAAGAGAGCAAAGCTAAAGTCATCGCATGTGCTGGGCTTGAAAGCCTAGCCAACGTTCCAGAAGAAATCCTAATCAAAGCGAAGACGTATTATGTCCTTGGAGGCGAGAAGAATCTCAGAAATCTGGTCAGATTTTTAGCAAGCTTATCTGGAGAGGCAATTGAATACGAAGAACCGGAAGAAGTTCCTATGCACGGCATCTATCACCCGAATTTTGGAGTTTTTGAGAGCTTGGACGACTATTTAATGGTTTACAAGAAGAGGCCGTTAGTTGGAGTTCTTTTCTGGAGGAGTGCCTGGCTTTATAAGGAATTTAAACCAATTGGAGAGCTCATCAAAGCCCTTGAAGAAGAAGGCTTTGGTGTAATTCCAGTGTTTACCTATGGGAAAGACTCGACGACAGGGCTTGGGAGAGAGAAGAGCGAGGCTGTTGAAGAGTTCTTCATGAAGGATGGAAAGCCGATTATAGATGCCCTCGTGAGCTTAATTTCCTTCGGCACGGTTGATTTAAAGAATCTGCAAAAGCTCAACGTTCCAGTTTTTGCTCCGATAAGGTCTTACTACCAGTCCCTTGAAGGGTGGAAGAAGAGCGAACAAGGCGTTGACTATATGACTCAGGTTTATGGAGTGATAATCCCAGAGGTTGCGGGAGCAATTGAGCCAATTTTCATAGCTGGGACCAGAAACATTGAAGGCTACAAGGTTGGAGAGCCTTACGAAGAGCACATGAAATATTTAGCCAAAAGAGTAAAGAAGTGGATCGAGCTCAGGAAGAAGCCAAAAAGCGAAATTAAAATTGCTATAGTCCTAATAAACCCTCCATGTAAAGGGCTTGAGGCAAACATAGCGGTTGGACTTGGTTTGGATGTCCCGGAGAGCATCGTTAGACTTCTGCACAAGCTTAAGGAGGAAGGCTACTACGTTGGTGAAGATTTGCCAAAGAATGGGGAAGAGCTGATAAAACTAATTTTGGAGAAGAAAGCGATAAGCGAGTTCAGATGGACAAGCGTTGAGGAGATAGTCAAAAGCGGAGGAGCAATTGACTTTGTAGGCTTGGAGGAGTATCTGGAGTGGTTCAACGAGCTTCCGGAGGATTTGAAGGAAAGAATCATCAAGGACTGGGGAAAGCCAGAGGATGTCTTAGCTGGGAAAGTAGACAAAGCATTGGTTGGAATGGTCTACGAAGGGAGATTTGTCGTTCCGGGAATAAGGTTCGGAAACGTCTTCATAACCCCTCAGCCAAAGTTCGGCTGTGCTGGAGCTAGGTGCGACGGAAAAGTTTGTAGAATTTTGCATGATCCAACAATAGTCCCACCGCACCAGTGGTGGGCAGTGTATAGGTGGATAACGCGCAAATTTAGGGCTGATGTAATGATACACTTCGGAACCCACGGCTACTTAGAGTTCAGACCTGGAAAAGGCGTTGGGCTTTCTCCTTCATGCGTTCCTGAGGCAAGCTTAGATGACGTTCCGCACTTATACGTTTATGTAGTTTCAAATCCAATGGAGGGCGTTATTGCTAAGAGGAGAGGCTACGCGACGCTTATAGACCACATCTATCCTCCAATGGGGATGGCTGAAGTTTTGGATGATTTGGATTCTCTCCTAACCCAGTATGCAAAGGCAAAGAGCTTGGGAGATGAGGCAAGGAGAAAGAAAATTTATGAACAGATTCTGGAGAAAGCTAAGGAAAACAAGCTGAGAATAACGAATCCAGAAGATGAAGAGCAGACGATAGAGGAAATACACCGCTACGTTGAGCTGATGAGAGGCTCTCAAATAAATCTTGGCCTTCACATCTTTGGACATCCACCAAAAGAGCCCGAGAGATTGGCGGAATATATTGCCACGGCAATGGCCTATGATTCTTACGCTTCCCCTTCAATTAGGCGCGTTATAGCTGAAGTAGTAGGCTTGGACTATGACGAGATAAAAAAGAACCCCTTGGAGACGACAAATGGATTTACGAACAGAGAACTGTTGGAGATCTTCCACAAGATAGCCATCAAGAGCTTAGAGCGTCTGCTTAGGGGAGAAAGCTTTGAAGTTATTGAGGAAGAGATTGAAAAGTTTGGATTCAAAGTTAAGGAGAAAGAAAAGCTTGAAGAAACGTTTAAAAAAGCCCTTGAAGTTGCAGAGAAAATAATTGAATGTGAAAAAGAATACGACGGCTTCTTGAAGGGACTGAGTGGAGAGTATGTAGAGCCTGGTTCGTCGGGAGCGATAACGAGAGGAAAGTTTGAGATTTTACCGACGGGGAGGAACTTCTATGCAGTTGATCCAAGGACTCTACCAACTAAAGCAGCATGGCAGATAGGAGTTGAAACTGCTGAAAAACTTTTGAAAGCTTACAAAGAAAAGCATGGGAAATATCCAGAGAGTGTTGGACAAGTTCTCTGGAGCATAGACGGTTATAAGGCTGATGGAGAGCAGATAGCCCAAATTCTCTATTTGATTGGAGTTAGGCCGGTTTGGAAAGGAGATGTAGTTGCTGGGCTCGAAGTAATTCCCTTAGAAGAGCTCGGAAGACCAAGGGTTGATGTTCTGGTTAGAATAAGTGGAATCGTGAGAGATACACTGCCGAATTACATCTATCTAATTGATGAAGCCATAGAGAAAGTTGTTACGCTGGATGAACCCTTAGAGATGAACTACATCAAAAAGCACTACGTTGAGCACATTAAAAAGCTCATTGAACTCGGCAAGAGTTTTGAAGAAGCCCAAAGGTTCGCAAGGTTTAGAGTTTTTTCAGCTCCACCTGGTGCCTACGGGGCTGGAGTAAATTTAGCAGTTGAATCATCGGGCTGGAGGAATGACGAGGATTTAGCTAAAGTGTGGGTTCAGTGGAGCGGCTATGCTTATGGAAAAGATGCCTTTGGCGTTGAAGCTCATGAATCATTGGTTTTGAACTTAAGAGAGGTGGATGTAATCAACAGAAACCACATAAGTGATGAGCACGACCCGACGAACTGTTGCTGCTATTTTGCACATCACGGGGGCTTTAAGACGGCTGTTGATGCCTTAACAGGCAAGAACGTTGAAGTGGTTCAGACAGACACAAGGGACATAAGCGATGCCAAAATAGTTGACATGAAAGTTGAGCTTGAAAGGGTCGTTAGGGCAAAGCTCCTCAATGATAGGTGGATTGAGGAAATGAAGAAGCATGGCTACAGAGGGGCTAGTGAGTTCTCCAAGAAGATTCTTCACTTATACGGCTGGGAGGCAACGACGAAGCTCGTTGAAGATTGGGTTTTTGACGAGATAGCACAGAAATACGTTCTAGATGAAGAAATGCGGAGATGGTTCGAGGAGCACAATCCTTACGCTATTGAGGAAATTGCAAGGCGTTTGATTGAAGCTTATGAGCGCGGCTTATGGAAGACGAGTGATGAATTAATTGAAAAGCTCATGGAGGTCTATTCCGAGATTGAGGGAATTTTGGAGGAGAGTCTTGGTGAAGGGGAAGTTCAAGGTGGGACAATTGAAATCTACACAGCTGAGGATGACGAACACTGGAGTGAAAAAATTGAGGAGGTGGATAAAATATGGAGCCTCGTGAAAAACGCTTAGTCTTTCCATTCTCTGCAATAGTCGGGCAGGAAAAGGCTAAATTAGCTTTACTTTGTGTAGCCGTTAATCCGCTAATTGGTGGTGTCTTGCTTAAAGGAGATAAGGGGACGGGGAAATCAACCTTAGTTAGGGCTTTGGCTAACGTTTTGCCAGAAATTGAGGTCGTTGATGGCTGTCCCTTCAACTGCAATCCGAGGAATCCTTTGGAGATGTGCGACAGCTGTTATGAGAGATATGAAAATGGGGAAGAGTTACCCACAGCAAAGAGGAAGATGCGCGTTGTGGACTTGCCCTTGAGCGTTACGATAGACAGATTGGTTGGAACAGTTGACGTTGAGCGCTTTTTAAAAGAGGGCAAAAAAGCTCTGCAGCCGGGAATACTTGCGGAAGCAAACAGAGGGGTTCTTTACATTGATGAAGTGAACCTCCTAGATGACTACATAGCTGATTCACTCTTAGATGCTGCGGCAATGGGATGGAATACAATAGAGAGGGAAGGGATTTCCTTTAGGCATCCAGCAAGATTCATCTTAGTTGGAAGCATGAACCCAGAGGAAGGTGAGCTCAGACCTCAAATCCTCGATAGATTTGGTTTATGCGTCGAGGTAAGCGCTCCAATGAACCCAGAGGAGAGAATAGAGATAGTTAAGAGAGTTGAAGAATTTCATGAAGATCCGATAAGCTTCTATAAGAAGTTTGAGAGCGAAGAGAAAAAGCTTACGGAGAGGATTGTTAAGGCAAGGGAGATTCTGCCCAAAGTTGAGATAAGCGACGATTTGCTGAAGCTTTTGGCTGAAACAGTCGTTAATTTGGGAATTAAAACCAACAGGGCTGAGATAGCCACGATAAAGACAGCCAAAGCAATAGCTGCCCTAAACGGAAGGAGAAGGGTTTCACTGGAAGACTTAGAGAAAGCTATGGAATTGGCTTTACCGCACCGCTTGAGGGATAAGCCCTTCCAAAAGCCACCCCAGATGAGGCCTCCAAAGTCTAAAGATGATAAGGAGCACAATCATGACCACAAACACGACCATAAGCATGAGCACAAGAAGGAAGAAAAAAGTGAAAGGAGAAACCCGGAGTCTCGAAGTCAAGGGATTGGGAATTTAGAGCAGAATTTTCGCTCAAGTGAAGCTAAAATCCCAAGGATAGAGAGTAGAAACTTTGATGAAAGCGAATTCACAGGATACCGCTCCTCAAGAGACGTCAGCATTACAGTGGTAAACTTTCCAAAGGGAATTCCCGTCTCTTACGTTCCCCCCAAAGGTGAAATAAGGGATGTTGATTTTTACAACTCGGTTATTTGCGCTGTATTGAATGGAAAAAAGCCTCCGATAAAGCTTGATTTAAACGACCTTCGCGTTAGAGTCAGGAAAGCAAAAGCTCCTACGCTCTGGGTTTTGCTCTTGGATTCAAGCGGAAGCATGGCTGTGCAGAAAAGAATTAGCATCGCGAAGGGAATAGCGGAGAAATTGGTTGAGAACGGCTACATCAAAAAGTCAAAGATGGCTTTGATAGTTGCAAAAGGTAATCAAGCGGAAATATTCGTTCCACCTACGAAGAACTACTGGGAAGTGCTTGAGAAAATAGAGAGCGTTCCAACTGGAGGGAGAACGCCTTTGAGTTCGGCCCTCTATAATCTTCTTCTGCTTGCCGAACGTGAGAGGAGAAAAGACAAGTCCCTGAAAGTTAGGGCATTCTTGATAACTGACGGAAAGGCCAACGTCCCACTTTTTGGAAAGCGAATTAAGGATGAAATCATTGAGCTGGCAAAAGCTCTGAGGAGAAAGGGAATAGAACTTAATATCTACGATACGAGGGGAAGAGGAATAAATCCAGGAATTTCGTATGTTCCAGTTTTGAAGGAAGTTGCAAACGCTAAAGTTTACAGGGCGTGAGAGCTTGGACTTTTTGGGGCTCTACCTAATTTCAATAGCCTCAATTACTTTTGGGTATATTTTAGCCGAGACTCTAAGTGAGACTAACCTGATAAAGCTCATTGGGGCTAAAACTTCCAAGATAGCAAAGCTTGGCATTCACCCGGCTCTGACGCCAGTTCCAGCGTTGTATTTGGTTAGCCCAAGAGTTGCCCATGCAAATGCCTCTGCCTTGTTGAAAGAAGGGTTAATTGAGCCAATTGACCTTTACATAGCCATCCTTGCTTCAAATCTCTCGTTGAGGGTTATGTATATTTATCGCTATTATTTACCCGTGCTTCTACCTCTCTTGGGGATTGTAACGCTTTATTTCATTGGTTTGAGGATTCTCTTTGATTTTCTTCTTGTTTTTGTTGTTTTGATGATTGGACGTAGGAGATACAAGGGTGTAAAAGTCAACGGCGAGAATAACAAAATTAAGCTTAACTTTTCAAAGAAGGCTTTCAAAAAGGGATTAATCAAGGGATTAAAAGCCTCACTAAACTTTGCTTTAAGGTTTACGCCTCTTTTCCTCTTGGTTGTCTTTATGCTTAAGTCGGGTATCTCAGATAAGATGACTCTTGTTTTATCTCCCATACTTGGAAAGCTTGGCTTAGACTCTTTGGGTATCACTTACATTACAACCGCTATCTTCAGCCCGAGGGCTGCTTATGGAATAGCAAAGATAATGCTGAGCCATAACTATCCACTGCAAGAGGTTTTAGCCTGCATGTTCCTTGGGAATGGATTGTTTGTTCTCTTCAATGAAAGCTGGGTTAGGATTTTGCCATTTTATTCTGGACTCTATCCGAGGGAAGTGACTTTAAGGCTTCTATTTCTTCAAGCTGGATTATCTTCTCTTTACAACATCTTTTTGGCAATTGTTCTGCTTAAACTCTAAAATTCTGGTCCTATTGGTAGTCTTCTTTTGTGTTCGGTTTTCTTTATTAGGTTTTCAACGTGTTCGACTTTCTCGATTGGAATATTCAACTCCTCAGCAATTTTTTCTTTTGGCATTTTCAAGTCAACTAATCTGTAAAGAATTTCATCTAAAAGTCTGTAGCTTATGCCGAGTTCATCCTCGTCTGTCTGCCCAATCCAGAGGCCAGCAGTGGGCTTCTTCTTAATAATCTTCTCTGGAACGCCTAACCTCTTAGCAATCTCCCAGACTTCAGTCTTATAGAGGTTTATTAATGGAGCATAATCACTCGCCCCATCGCCCCATTTAGTGTAGTAGCCAGTCAAAAGCTCGCTCTTATTACTCGTGCCCAAGACGAGAAGATTGTACTGGTTTGCGTGAGCGTAAAGTAAAATCATTCTTGTTCTTACCATTATGTTGCCTTTGGTAATCTTGTCCGGCTCGAAATCAATGCTCTTTTCAAAAGCATCAACAATTGGCTTGATGTTAATGATTTTGTAGTTAATTCCAAGAGTCTCACAAACTAATTTCGCATCTTCCACGTCTTGATTCTCGTAGTATGGCATTATCAAGCCAAGAACCTTCTCCTTCCCCAAGGCCTTCACTGCAAGGAAAGCAGTAGTAGCACTATCAACACCACCACTAACACCAACCACTACACCCTCTACCTTGGCTTCATCAACCTTCTCTCGAATAAAAGAAAGCAGCTTTGTAATTACCTCATCATAGTCAAGTTGCCTCATTGCAATCACCCCTAAGGTGATATAAAATAAAAGAAAGCTTTAAACCTTTACATTTCAACGGCAAGTATCTTCACGTGTTTATCTCTGTTTTTTATGAGCTCCTCGAAGCCTTTCTCTATTATTTCTTCCAGCTTAACCTTTGAAGTTATTAGAGGTTTAACATCAACTCTCTTTGATGCAACTAAAGAAATTCCCCTACAGAAGTCATCGGCGCTGTGGGAGACCGATCCAATTATACTTTTTTCTCCAACTACAAGTCCTTTAGCATCAAAAGAGGTTAGGCATTTAAAAACTCCCAGAGCAACTGCTCTACCGCCTTTTCTTATGCTCTCTACAGCAACCTTGAACGTTTCGTTTAGTCCGACACACTCAAAGCTGACATCAGCTCCAAGTTCTGTCTCTCCTCTTATCTCTTCAATAACTTCCTCAATACTTTTATCACTTGGATCAATTGCTATATCGGCACCGATCTCCTCTGCCTTCTTTCTCCTTGCTTTGGAAGGCTCTACAACAATTATTTTCCCTGCTCCAGAAGCTTTTGCAACCAAGAGGACACATAAGCCAATGGGTCCAGCACCAATTATCACTACGCTGTCACCGGGCATCAGCTGAGCCTTTTTAACAGCTCTAACGCCGACTGAGAGCGGCTCAACTAATGCACCCTCTTCAAATGAAACGCTATCCGGTATTTTGTATGCCTGATATGGCCTGACTAAGGCATATTCGGCAAAACCTCCGTCTTCACTTAGCCCCGTTACTCCAAAGTTTACACATAGGTTTTCCATACCTCTCTTACAGAAGTAGCACTCGCCGCAGTGAATTACTGGAAAGACAGCAACCCTATCACCTACTTCAAAGCCTTTAACTCCTTCTCCGACCTCAACAACTTCGCCAGCAAATTCATGACCAATGGTGACTGGAGCAGTTTTTCCTGTGAGGGGGTGGGGCTCTTTGGTTGGTATAAAAATTGGGCCATTTAGATACTCATTTAAGTCTGTCCCACAGATGCCACAGGCTTTTACTTTGATTTTAATGAAGCCTGGCTTTATACTTGGCTCTCTAACTTCTTCGAGCCTTAGGTCTCTCTTCCCGTACCATCTAACCGCGAGCATTTTTTTCACCTGGCATTCATGAACAAAAATTCATGGATTTAATTCTTTCCCTTTAATTCTTGAAGAAATGACAACCCAACTTTTTTATACCCCTTGCTATGTAGGGGGATGCGAGGAAGATGATAGCGGCAGTACTGGCTGGTGGAAAATCCCGAAGATTTGGTGAGAATAAGCTACTCTACAAAGTTGATGGAAAACCTATTATCATGCACACCATAGAGCGGTTGCTGAAAGCTGAGGATATTGATGATGTAGTAATTGTTACATGCCAAGAAAAAAAGGAAGACTTTGAGGCATTAGGGTTTAGAGTTCTGATTGATGACCTTTTAGTTGGGCCGATTGGGGGCATTTTTGTGACTCTAAAAGAGGTTGGCGATGCCTTCATTGCGGCTGGGGACATGCCACTGATAAACCCAAAATTTGTGGACTACATTGTTGAGCGCTTTTATGAGAGTAAATCTTTGGCATGCATCCCAATGTGGGTAAATGGATATATAGAGCCGTTGCATGCTGTTTACTCCAAGGATTTTCTCCCCATTTTAAAAGAGCAGATAGAGAAAGGAGAGTACATGATTCGAAAAGCGATAGAGAGGGCAAATCCTTGTTATATTACGATTGATGACCTTCCTGAAGAATTTAAAGAGAGCTTCTTTAACATAAACACGAAGCATGATTTAAAACGTCTTTTGGGTTGAGCACAGCGATAGGGTTTTCACAGTGTCTTCGCAAGAATGACAAATATGTCAAGGACTTTGGGCTTGAAAGCTCCAATTTTTTCAAGGTCTTTTTCTGAGATTGAAGTCCTAATCTCTTTAAATCCTAACTCCTTTGCTCTACTTCCAATCTGCAAAATAAGCTTTTCAGCGTCTTCTCCCCATGCATATAACGTTGCAATGTCTTTTCCAAAGAAGCTTCCCTCAAGGATATAATAGCTCTCTCTGATTTGTCCGCTCTCAAAGTAAAGAACATCATCTACCCAGCTATTCTATCCTTGAATGGTGTGAACCAGTGATGATAAGAGCTCTGAAATTTTCCGAGAATTATTTCTTTGTCTTTGACTTCTTCCCAAGAGAACTCTCGAACGCTAAATTCGGCTTTAACATCTTTATTCGGAAGCATTGAGAGGTTGAGACTGATGAAGCAGCCCTTATGAAGAATGTCTTTAATTCCAACTTTTTCATAAAATCCTACTGCTTCTTTCTCTGGTGTAACTGTTAAAAGTCCACATTTCTCTTTTCTTGCAAGCTCTTCAGCTGCTTTTACAAGTTCTCGTCCTATTCCTTGTCCTCTAAACTCCCTGTGAACTTCAAGGACATCTATGTGGGCTATCTTCTTGATTCTTCCATTTATGCGCTCTTCGCTTATGAACAGCTCTAATTCTCCAACAATTTTGCCTTCAATTTCTGCTACCAGTGGAATCTGTCCGTTAAGAAGGAGGTTATTCAAATGAATGGCACATGTTTCAATACTCATCCAAGGTCCACCGTGCAGATACCTTTCCTTGAGGGTTAAATTATCGTAGAAATCTGCTTCTCTTCTCTGTCCATTTTCGTAGTGATACCACTCTTCTACATCGGAGCAGTGGACTTTTACAATCCCATTAGTATCTTCAAGCTTGGCAATCCTAATCTTCATTCCATCACCAATGAAAATTGAAAAAAGAATCAAAGCTCAGCTTCGCCTAAAAATTCGAGTAAATCAAGCAGCCTTCTGTCTTTAACTTTAAGCACTGCCTCACTTACTTCTTCCCTCCCAACCTTGCCATCTTTGAACAGTGCAATTGCTTTAATGCCCTCAAAGAAGTCCTTTAGCTCCGGAATGGCATTGGCGAACATATCAATGTTATTGTAAATTATCTCGAATTCATCTTCGATCATGAGCTGCCAGATTACGTCAATTAGTGCATCAAATGCAATATCGAAGTACTCCCCTTCCTTAGCTTCTATCATAGCATAGAGGCACTCCTGTAGAGCAGCTTCATAGTTGTCCTGCTCTTCAAATATTTCTTCAAATGCTAAGTGAATTTGGGCTTTGAGCTGGGGTTTGTCAAGAACCTTTGGCAAAATCTCGGCTAGTTTTGCTTTTGCTGTTGGAATGTCTCCTTTCTCAAAAGTTACGTATGCTCTATAAATCTGGATGTGGAGCACATCTTCATCTCTTCCAAGTTCTTTCAGAATCTCTTCTGCTTTCTCCATTAGTTCGAGTGCTTTGTCGTATTCCATTAGTTCCTCATGGATAAGTGCCATGTTGTAGTAAACCTTTGCGATGTTTTCCTTATTTCCTTTCTCTGTCTCTTCTTCAAGTATCTGTCTGTAAAGATCAAGAGACTTCTCGAGATTTCCAATTAGGAAGTATAAATCTGCTAGGTGATATTTAGCTTCGAATGTGTCTTCCTTCTCAGCGAGCTTTTCGAATTCTGATATTTTATCAATTTCAAGGAATTCGAGATAATAGTAAACAACCAACTTGTATAGCTCAGGATCTTTACACTCTAAGGCTAATTTCTCAGCTTTTTCGAGAACCTCTTTTAAGTCCTCTTCGCTGAGCTCGTCAACCTTATAGTACAAAAGGCGTGCAACCTTTTTGCAGTCCTTTTCTTCAATTGCTTTAAGAATCTCCTCCATACTTTCACCCCTAATATTTTTGGAGTTTTGAATATTTAACCTTATGGACTAATTCTTTCGATTGATAATTTGGAACTAGATGGAGCGATAACCTTTTTACCTCCCCTCCCTACTCTAAATCATGCTTGAAGTTATATTTTTGGGAACCGGCGGGATAATGCCAAATAGAGAGAGAAATGTTCCTTCAATAGCTCTGCGTTATAATGGTGAGATTATACTTTGGGATGTAGGGGAAGGAACTCTAAGACAGCTCAACATCGCTAAGCTCAGTCCAATGAGGATTGAAAAGATTTTCATAACTCACTTTCATGGAGACCACTATCTTGGCTTGATGAGCCTAATTCAGACGATGACTCTTTGGAATAGAGAAAAGCCTCTCCACATTTATGGTCCAAAATATACCTTTGAATTTATACAAAACTATTTGAAGAGCGGCTTTTTTGCTCCGAGCTTTGAAATTCATGTCCATGAGCTTGGTGAGACAAGGTTAAAATTTGGGGATTATGAAATTTGGAGCTTTAAGGTTGAACACGGCATTCCAGCTTTGGGTTATGTATTTAAAGAAAAAGACAAGCGTGGAAACTTTGATTTGGAAAAGATTAGCGAGCTCGGCTTAAAACCCGGTCCTTGGATGAAAGAGCTTGAGCTTAAGGGAAATATTGAGATAAACGGGCAGATTATTTACCTTGAAGATGTCACTGGGGAGAGGAGGAGAGGAGTTAAGGTTGTTTACACGGGAGATACAGAGCCTTGTGGGAGAGTTAAGTTATTCTCAGAGAGAGCGGATTTGCTTATCCATGAGGCAACTTACCTAAGCGATGAAGAGAGAGGAGAGAGTTACCACACGACGGTGAGCGAGGCATGTGAAGTTGCAAAGAAGGCTAAAGTTAAGCTTTTGGCTTTGTTCCATAGGGCACCGAGATATGAATATGATGAATATCTCCAAAAAGCGAAGCAGTTGTGTAGCCATAAATTTATAGTGCCAAAAGATTTTGATAAAATAAGCTTCAAGGGTGAAAGTTATGAGTTATCTTCGATACGTTAAAGTCATTGGAACGATGCACGTCTCTCCAGAAAGCAGAGAGAGAGTTAAGAAAACAATATTAGAAGAAAAACCGCATGCAATAGCTATAGAGCTTGATAGAAGGAGATTTTATGCAATACAGAATCCTCAAAAGATGACATTTGGAGATGCAGTTAAGTACGGGAGGAAAGGAATTATTCAGTATATCCTAACAAAAGTTGAGGAAAAGCTGGGAGAAGAGTTTGGTATGATGCCCGGTGGGGAAATGATGGAAGCAATAAATCTGGCGGGACTTTTGGGAGTTCCTTTATATCTCATCGATGAGGACATAAATGTTATAACAATGAAGATCCTCAAAGCACCTTTTAGAGAGAAGCTTTTACTTCTTTTGGAAAGCTTGGCAGTTTTTATGCCCTTACCACTTAAACGCGAGGAAAAGGATATTATTATGGATTTTAAAGTCATGATGACTCAGTTTAAAATGAGATATCCCTATCTGTATCGTGTTCTCCTCGAGGAGAGAAACGAGATAATGGCTAGGAATTTAATCGCCATTGTGGACAGTTTAAAAGCAAATGGGGTTAAAAAACCTAAAGTCGTTGCAGTCGTTGGTTTGGGACATAAGAAAGGTATAGAGAAGATATTGAACTCGCATAAGGCTTTTATATCGCCAAGATGATGTAGTTTTGGTGATAATTATGGAAAGGCAACAGTTAAGATGCCCGTTATGTGGCGGAACAGATTTTCGAGTTGAAGAAGGAAAGCTCGACAGTAAATGGGGGTTTACAGCTCATAAAGTGAAGATAGTCATCTGCAAAAACTGTGGCTATGTTATGATGTTCTACAAAGGAAGAACTATCTGGGACTTTGATTGAAGCAAGTGTTAAGGTTTATATTTGGACGGCTTAATGTACTTTGGGGATGAGAGATGATAGAACGCTTAAAGCAGATGCTTCGCGTTGATGTGATAGACGTTGAATACTCTGGGGACAAGATTATAGTGTATGTTCCAAAAGATCAGGTAAGAATTGCTGTTGGAAGCGGAGGTTCTGCTGTAAAAGCTGCAGAGCTTGTCTTGGGAAAGAAGATTGAAATCAGGGGGAGATAATGTGACTCTTAGAGATTTTAGGAAGCAGGAGCTTGAAGATTTGGCGGTTTCATATATAGTGTTGCTAATTCTGTTCTCAAACTTTGAGCTAAAGAACATGCCTTATGTAGCTTTGGCTGTTTTGACGGCTTTTGTTTTCCATGAATTGGCTCATAGGCAGGTTGCGAAGAGATATGGGTACGTAGCTTTTTACAAGCGATGGGACACTGGAATTTTAATAGCCCTCTTGCTTGGCATAGTGGGGAAGATAATATTTGGTCATGCAATATTTTTTGCCGCATTAGGGGCTGTTTACATCTATGCCCCTTATCAGTATTGGGAGGATAGAGAAGCAGAGGGATGGATAAGCTTATCTGGACCTTTGACAAACATAATAGTTGGAATAGTCGCTTTAATTTTGCTGAAGACGTTATCGCTTCCACTTCATGCAATGATATCCTTGTTCTACACTGCTATAGTGAACTTCTGGATAGCGTTCTTCAACCTTTTGCCGTTTCCACCTCTCGATGGCTACAAAGTCCTCAAGTGGAACGCTGGCTATTGGGCTGTTGCAATTGGGGTAGCGTATATTCTAAGGTCTCTGGTTTGATTCCTTTTCAACACTTCCGGTGATACACAAGGGAAAAGTTAAAATACTTGCTGCATTAGGCTATATTAGAGGTGATGCTGATGTACAAAGAGCCATTCGGTGTTAAGCTCGATTTTAAAACTGGAATAATTGAAAATGCCAAAAAGTTAGTGAGAAAGCTGAGCGACATGAAAGGGTATTTCCTTGATGAGGAGGCATGGAAAGAGCTTGTAGAAAAGGAAGACCCAGTTGTCTATGAGGTTTATGCAGTTGAGCAGGAGGAGAAAGAGGGAGATTTAAACTTTGCAACAACTGTTCTCTATCCAGGAAAAGTTGGAAAGGAATTCTTCTTCACAAAGGGTCACTATCATGCAAAGGCTGATAGAGCAGAAATCTACTTTGCTTTGAAAGGAAAAGGTGGAATGCTTTTGCAGACACCGGAGGGAGATGCGAAGTTTATTGAAATGGAGCCCGGGACAATAGTTTATGTTCCACCCTATTGGGCTCACAGGACAGTCAATACGGGGAATGAACCCTTCATATTCTTAGCTGTTTATCCAGCTGATGCTGGTCACGACTACGGAACGATAAAGGAGAGGGGCTTTTCAAAGATAGTCGTTGAAGAAGACGGTAAGGTTATTGTTAAAGACAATCCAAAGTGGAAAGATTAAATTGTCTTGTTTTGAATTTCCTCTTACTTCTTCTAAGTTGTGATAAAATTGTTCATGAGAGAAATATTTATATATAACTTTAGCAGATAGTGTAATTGAAACTTTCTCTTTGGAGGGGGGCGAATGCAAAGAAGAATAGTAAGTTTGATTATTGGAATTTTGTTTTTGGTAAGCTTGCCACAGAATAACAAGGTTTCAGCAGATTACGCAGTTTCGTGGAATGTATATGACGGATGGGGCTATGTTATTCTATGGGACACTATTCCAAATCCGGATAATCCAGATTTGACATATATTGCATATGAGGTCTATACTCAATTGGATCTAAGATGGGAACTTATTGGATGGGTTAGACCAACAGTAAAAGTTGATACATTAGATACAGGGGAAGGTTGGGTTTATGTGGGATCAGGAGGCTTTTACCTTACTTCAGGATGGTTTAAGTTCTATGATGAGGCCGGCTACATTATCAATGCATATACGGACCAGCCAGTTTATGCTAATGCATTTTCTTGGGATTATCCAAATATTGGGGTAGATACTACATTTAGATTCTCTTGGACTTATGAATACAGGGGGTATAGTCCATGAAAAAGTTAATGGTGGTATTGGTTTTTGTGTTTGTTATACTTTTGCCTTTAAGTTACTCTTACTTAACCTATAAACCACCATCAATTGACAAAATGAAAGATGAATTGGATTTGATAGCATCTAAGGATATTGTTTGCAGTGAGAAGGGTAAACTAATAAATCCTAACTTGACAATAGTGTATTATCACACAGTTAAGAAAATTGGAAGTAACTACATTGTTTATAAAGATGCGAATTTTTCAACAGGACGTAGGCTTCAATTGTACTTAACTATAAACAAAGATGGATACTCGGGATATATTCTAGTAAATAACACTGAGAAATATCCTCTGACAGATTCTAACTTTAGAAGATTCTATTTAATTCCTCTTCAAGAGTACATTTCCTATATCGAGAATAATGGATGCATAATTGGATGGAAACGTGGACTCTCAAAGTTAACTGATGTTAAAGTTGTTTCTCCATCACGTCTTCAGTCCCTTACAGGTGTTAAAGAATACAGGTTCACCGCAAAATGGGGAAGTGCCAATGTTGAAATAACAACAACATCAGAGGGCATTCCTATAAAAATTGTTCAAAGATTTCCTGAGGGATCATATATAGTGTCAAGGCTATACCTAATTAATGACGAGTCAAGTTAGTCTTTTTAGATATTTTATTTTTTCCTCAGAATATCCTTTTAGACCATAACCTTTAATTATTTCTGTTTTTGTAGCAATATTTGGTGATAGGAATGAAAGAAAGCCTAAAGGAAAAAATTAGACTCTGGAAGGGTCTTTATGTTAACGCGTTTGAGAATGCAACAAACGCGTTGCCGAGAGTTAGAGGGGTTCTCTTAGCTTACAACACCAACATTGATGCAATAAAATATCTTGACAAAGAAGACCTCGAGGAGAGAGTTGAGAAAGTTGGAAAAAAGAGGGTTTTTGAGCTGATGGAAAATCCTCCTGAGAAAGTTACTTCCCTCGAAGAGCTTTTCGCTGGAATTTTGAGGAGCATTAAGCTTGGAAAGGCTATAGAATGGTTTGTCGAAGACAAAGGTGTGCGCAATTATTTGAGAGAATGGGGCTGGAATGAGCTTAGGATTGGTGGACAAGCGGGAATAATGGCCAATTTGTTGGGTGGAGTTTACAAAGTGCCAACTATAGTCCATGTTCCTCAGAATCCAAAGCTCCAAGCTGAGTTATTTGTTGACGGTCCAATTTATGTTCCGGTTTTTGAGGGGGGAGAATTTAAGCTTGTCCATCCTAAAGAAGCTGTGAGAGAGAACGAAGAGGAGTTAATTCACTATATCTTTGAATTCTCAAGAGGATTCCAAGTGTTTGACATAGTTGCCCCAAGAGAAAACAGATTCATAGCAAATGCTGATGACTATAACGCTAGAGTCCACATAAGGGATGAGTTTAAGGAGCACTTCAATAAAATCGTTAAGAACGTTGATTTAGCAATAATAAGCGGTCTGCAAGTTTTAAAAGAATTCTATGAAGATGGAACTACATACAGAGATGTGCTTAGTAAAGTTGAAGCTCAGCTTGATGTACTCAATGAGAGGAAGGTTAAGAGCCATTTTGAGTTTGCCTACACTGCAAACAAGAAAGTCAGAGAGGCTCTCATTAACTTACTGCCAAAATTCACGAGTGTTGGGCTGAATGAAGTTGAGTTGGCATCTTTGATGGAAATAATTGGAGATGAGGAGCTTGCAAGAGAAGTGCTTGAGGGCTATGTGTTCTCAGTTATAGATGCAATGCATCTTCTCATGGACGAGACTGGAATTCAAAGAATTCACTTCCACACCTATGGCTACTACATGGCATTGACTCAGTACAGAGGTGAGGAAGTTAGAGATGCTCTTCTATTTTCGGCATTGGCAGCTGCAGCTAAAGCAATGTACGGCAGCATAGAAAACTTGAGCCAGATTAGGGATGCTCTAAGTGTGCCAACAAATGAAAGAGCTTTCTTCATTGAGGAAGAACTTGAGAAAGAGTTTGGTGAAGTTGAAAATGGAGTAATTGATATGACCGACAGACAGCTAACATTTATACCAACGAAAATAGTTGCATCACCGAAGAGCACTGTTGGAATCGGAGACACTATCTCAAGCTCAGCCTTTGTTAGCGAATTTGCTATGAGGCGCTGATCTCTTTCCTTCTTTGGTAAATTTTATATACGTGGATTTACTAATAATTCATGGAGTCTCATTTGGGGTTTAAGGGCTCTTCAGTGGTTTTCAAAGGCTAGATTTCATTCTAATCATCTGGAGGTGATAATATGCTTTTAGAAGCTCCCGTTTACAAGGAAATATTCGGAGCTGTTAAGATTTATGAATTGCAAAAGCTCCTCAAAATGGACACTGAGACAGAGGAAGTGCCGATGTTTACTGTCATGAACATTCCGAGGGAGGACATTTACCGCACACTGGGAGAGATGGCAGTTGTTGTTCCAATGAAAAACGAAAAGCTGCACTTGGTTGATGGTGTTTTGAAGGCAATACCCCATAAGTGTCCTATAATCATAGTCTCGAACAGCAAAAGAGAGGGCCCAAATAGATACAGACAAGAGGTTGATTTGGTTAGGCACTTCTACAATTTGACTCACTCAAGGATTATCATGGTTCATCAAAAGGATTCTGGAATAGCCAAGGCATTTGAAAAAGTCGGCTACACTGCAATACTTGATGAGAAGGGAAATGTTAGGAGCGGCAAGGGTGAAGGAATGGTTATTGGAATTTTACTTGCAAAAGCTATTGGCGCAAAATACGTAGGATTTGTTGATGCCGATAACTACATTCCTGGAGCTGTTAATGAATATGTAAAAGACTATGCTGCTGGCTTTCTTATGAGTGAGAGTGAATACACGATGGTTCGTCTTCACTGGAGGCACAAGCCCAAAGTTACAAGGGGTAGCTTGTATTTCAAGAAATGGGGAAGGGTAAGTGAAATCACAAACCGCTATCTCAATCAGCTAATCAGCGAGCAAACTGCCTTTGAGACTACGATAATGGTCACCGGCAATGCTGGAGAGCATGCGATGACCATGAAGCTGGCTGAGATAATGCCATTCTCAACTGGCTACTCAATAGAGCCATATGAGATAGTCTATCTTCTTGAGAGATTTGGAAGATGGGAAGGGGTTGAGGAGTATCAAGATGTCTTTGATCAGGGGATTGAGGTATTCCAAATTGAAACTCTCAATCCGCACTTCCATGAGGATAAGGGACAGAGGCATGTGAAAGAAATGATTTTGATGTCTCTGGCAACCATTTATCACTCAACTTTAGCTTCAGAGAGCCTCAAGAGGAAGATACTTGAGGATTTAAGGATGCACAGCATAATAGGTGAAAACGAAGAGCCACCGAAGCCAATTGTAATGCCACCGATTAGGGATGTAGATGTGAAGAAATGGATGAGAATCGTTGAGAACAACTCTGAAACCTTACTCAAACTCGGTTTGTAGGTGATCCAATGAGAGTGATATTCCTTGATCTCGATAGGACTTTAATTGGAGACGATTACTCACCAGAACCAGCTAAAGCTGTGGTTAATGAATTAAAAAGGAGAGGCTTTGGAATAATCTTTAATTCGTCAAAGACCAGAGCTGAGCAGGAGTATTACAGAAAAGCCTTAAATGTTGAGGATCCCTTCATAGTGGAGACTGGGAGTGCAATATACATTCCAAAGAAATACTTCCCATTTAGTTTCAATTTTACGAGGGAAGTGGGAGAGTACTTTGTCATAGAGCTTGGCGAGAAATATGGAGCCATCAAAAAAGTCCTCGATGATCTTAGTGAAGAGTTTGGCTTAAAATATTATGGAAACTCAAGTATTGAGGAAGTTATGGAGTTCACAGGGCTTCCGAGACATTTAGCAGAGCTTGCAATGATGAGAGAATATTCAGAAACTATCTTTCGTTGGAAAAGTGAGAAATTCATTGAAGCAATTAAGTCTAAAGGTCTTAAGGTTTCAAAGGGAAGCAGATTTTACAACGTTCATGGAAACACAGACAAAGGAAAGGCTGCGTATATTTTGCTGCTCCTTTATTCTAAGTTCTTTGGAGATATTGAATCTTACGCTGTTGGTGATGGACTCAACGACTTCCCGCTCTTTGATGTTGTTGATAAAGCTTTCATAATTGGAAATCTAAAGCATCCAAATGCTGTAAATATCAGTTCAATAGAAGAATTATTGGAGGTGATAAAATGAAGACGCTGGTTTTGGCTGGAGGAAAAGGAACTCGCTTATGGCCACTAAGTAGAGAATTAATGCCAAAACAATTTATAAGGATATTTGATGATACCTCACTTTTCCAAAAGACAATAGAGAGGGCTCTACTTTTCTCAAAGCCAAAGGAAATTTTCGTAGTAACCAATAAAGAGTATCGTTTTAGAGTTTTTGATGAGCTTAGGGATATGGGCATTGAGATTCCAAAGGAAAACGTCCTCCTCGAGCCGATAGGGAAGAACACCCTCCCAGCAATTTACTGGGGGCTGAAAACAATCCATGAGAACTTTGGAAAATCAAAAGTCGCTGTTTTGCCATCAGACCATCTAATTGATGCAAATGAAAAATACATCAAAGCTTTTAGAACAGCAGAAAAACTTGCTGAGAACTACTTTGTAACATTTGGAATCAAACCTACAAAGCCCCATACTGGCTACGGTTATATAAAGCCCGGAGAGAAATTGGAAGGCGGTTATAAAGTTGCTGAATTTAAAGAAAAGCCAGACTTGGAGACTGCGAAAAAGTATGTTGAGGAAGGTTACTACTGGAACAGTGGAATGTTCATGTTTGACACAGAGCTTTTCATTGAAGAGGTCAAAAGATTGGCTCCAGAAATCTACAATGCATTTGAAGAGGCCAAAAGCATCGAGGAAGCTTATGAATTAGTTCCAGATATCTCAGTTGATTACGGGATCATGGAGAAGACTGACAAAGCCGCAGTTGTGCCATTGAATGTTTACTGGAACGATTTAGGAAGCTTTGATGCAATCTACGATGCATTCGAGAAAGATGAAGACGGGAATGCAGTTAAAATTAGAGGATTAAAGGCAGATTACATAGGAATAGACTCAAAGAACAACCTCATAATGACCGAGCGCTTAACGGCAACAGTTGGAGTGAAGGACTTAATCATAATTGACACTGGAGATGCACTGCTCGTTGCTCACAGAGGGGAAAGCCAGAAGGTTAAGGAGGTTTACAAGAAGCTCAAAGAGAAGGGTGACGAGAGGGTTATCGTTCACAGAACAGCTTACAGACCATGGGGAAGCTATACTGTCCTCGAAGAAGGAGACCGCTACAAAATCAAGCGCTTGACAGTTCTGCCTGGTAAAAAATTGAGCCTCCAGATGCACTACCACCGCTCAGAGCACTGGGTCGTTGTTAGGGGAACAGCAAAGGTCATAGTTGGGGATAAGGAAATCCTCCTGAGACCTGGAGAAAGTACATTCATCCCTGCTGGGGTTAAACATAGATTAGAGAACCCTGGAAAAGTAGTTTTGGAAGTCATTGAGACCCAGATAGGTGAGTATCTCGGTGAGGACGACATAGTAAGATTCCAAGATGACTTTGGAAGGGATTGAGATGGAGCTTTTTTGCTTTTAGCCTTTTTTATAAACATTAAAATCCAAGAAACTGCGAAAAGGTGATGGAAATGGGAAAGCTGTTTGGAACATTTGGAGTCAGAGGAATTGCAAATGAAAAGATAACTCCCGAATTTGCTCTTAAAATAGGAATGGCATTTGGGACTCTACTAAAAAGAGAACAGCCAGACAAAGAGCTTTGGGTCGTTGTGGGAAGAGACACAAGAGTGAGCGGTGAAATGTTGAAAAACGCTCTAATCTCTGGGCTTTTGAGTGTTGGAATAAATGTTATTGATGTAGATATTGCTCCAACTCCTGCAATTCAGTTCGCATGCAGATACTTTGGAGTTGATGGCGGGGCAGTGATTACTGCATCTCACAATCCTCCGGAATACAATGGGATTAAGCTTTTAGAGCCAAATGGATTGGGTTTAAAGAAGGAGAGGGAAGCTGTTGTGGAGGAGCTATTCTTCAAGGAAGAGTTTGATAGAGCAAAGTGGCACGAAATTGGCCGCTTGGAGAAGAGAGACATAATAAGACCTTACATCGATGCAATAAAGTCTAAGGTTGACGTGGAGGCAATAAAGAAGAGAAAGCCCTTTGTAGTGGTTGACACTTCAAATGGTGCCGGCTCGTTAGTTCTGCCCTACCTACTTAGGGAGCTTGGCTGTAAGGTTGTTAGCGTGAATGCTCACCCAGATGGCCACTTCCCAGCGAGAAATCCAGAGCCAAACGAAGAGAACCTTCAAGGATTCATGAAGATTGTCAAAGCATTGGGGGCAGATTTTGGTGTGGCTCAAGACGGAGATGCAGACCGTTCAGTGTTTATTGATGAAAATGGGAACTTCATTCAGGGAGATAAAACCTTTGCACTAGTTGTTAAGGCAATGCTTCAAGAGCACGGTGGAGGCTTGGTTGTTACAACAATAGCAACCTCACACATAATTGATGAGCTTGCAAAGCAGTATAATGGAAGAGTTCTCAAAACAAAGGTCGGTGATTTAATAGTCTCGAGAGCTTTACTTGAGCACAACGGTTTGATTGGCGGAGAAGAGAACGGTGGTGTAATTTTCCCAGACCATGTCTTAGGCAGAGATGGAGCAATGACTGTGGCAAAGATAGTCGAGATATTTGCAAAGAGTGGAAAGAAGTTCAGCGAGCTTATTGATGAACTTCCTAAGTTCTATCAGGTGAAGACAAAGAGACACATTGAGGGCGATAGGCATGCAATAGTTGGAAAAGTTGCCAAAATTGCAGAGCAGAAAGGCTTTAGACTCGACACAACCGATGGAACAAAGATCCTCTTTGATGATGGCTGGGTTTTAGTTAGAGCTAGCGGAACAGAGCCAATAATAAGAATTTTTGCAGAGGCAAGGAGTGAAGAAAAGGCTAAAGAATATCTTGATCTGGGACTGAGCCTTTTGGATGAGGCTTTGAAGGGTTAATTTTTCCAAACTTTTTTATTCTGCCAAAAATTTTTATGGTATATAATCGAATCTTTTTTCATATATTGTGGAGGGGGAATTCAATGAATGTGACTACTGTATTTATAAATGCTTTAGCTGTTGTATGTTTGGTGTTGTATCCTGAAATTTTTTCGCGGATGTCATACAGCACTCACCCCCCTGAACAACCACCACAACTTCAACCCAACAGGAGCCCCCCTCAAATAAACCCTACCAGGAAAATCATAACCCAAACCCC
>NZ_SNUI01000013.1:0-33065 GCF_012027375.1 Thermococcus sp. LS2
GGTTAAGGCACAAGAGCTGCAGGAATACTTAGCAGAGACTCCATGACACTCTTTTTCGTTGTTTTTCTGTTTCAAAATACAGTGAAATAGCTTCAGCAATATTCCTGAGCGCTCCTTCAATTGTTTCGCCCTGTGAAAAGCACCCAGGCAAGTTCTCGACATAAACCACATAGCCGCCTTCTTCCTGTTCTTCAAGTACAACTTCAAGCTTTATTTTCTCCATGATTCTCGCTTTTGCACTATTGCTTATAAAATTGTGCTGCTCATACGAATCCAAGTGCAAAAAGAGTTTTATACTCAACATACAACATATGGGCGAACATTTTTCCCTCGGAGGTTAACTCATGAGCAAGCGGAGAAAGAAAAAACTAGAGATGCTCAGTAGGGTTGGCGAAGCGAGGGAGAAGTTAATTGTTGCTATTGACAAGAGCGATGGATATGCTGCCATAGTAGTGATTCCGGCATCGTCTCTGGACACAATTTACAATAAGTTTCGATGGGTGGAGCACTTCAAGGACGTTGAAGGGAAAGAAAAGTACATCAAGAAATTCCTGAAAAAGTGGGCGAATAACAAGCAGTTCCTCCTCTTCTATTGGGTTTATATGAAGGTCGGGTATAAATTCTGGAAGGACTTAGATGTGCTCGGCGATAATGCAATTGAAATAATTGTGGATGATAATCTGTATAAGTCAGTGAAGAAAAGATATCCGCGGGTTAACGTGGTGTGCGAAGGACGTCTCTCCAAGGAGGACAAACTCGACAAGAAGAGGCGCAAATTGATTAACATTGCCGATAACCTCGCTAATCTTGCAAGAAGAGGAGAAACAGTAGAATAAGGTCATCCTGCCCGTTCACTCAGCCCCCTCGTCATTGCCTCACGGCTCGGGGGGCATCATGCGCACGGGCATTCCCAACTTTTCCATAACAAACTATAACTGCACCACCTATAAAGGTTTCGATATATTTGCTCTTATACAACAGTTGCAAAATCTTAAGTCCCAACTGAAACACCTAGCAAATAGTAAACTCTCAGCTTGGAGGTGGCTCGCTGTGAAAGATGAGAGGGATAAAATAATAGCGGCAAGCGCTCGGGTGGATGACGAGCTGATTTCAATCTTCTACCCCGACATGGAAGGGTTCATCAGAATCCCGCTTGAGGATAACAAGCTCAAGATCAAGGAGTTCAAGGTCGTAAAGCTCAACGTTCAAGACTGGCTCGAGGACGAGGAGCTGAGGGAAAAATACGCACCCCTGCACCCCAAGCTCGTAGAAGATCCTCTCTTCAAGCTCGCCGTCGTGGAGGCATACTTCATCGACAAGAGCACGGTGAAAGAAAAGATAGTCGAGGCAAAATCCATATTTGAGGTCATCGATGCGGTCTTCGAAAAAGTAAAGCAAGACCCCGAGCTGAGGAAGCAGGTAAAAGAAGCTTTCACGGGCGCAAAAGTGAAGATACGCTTGCTCGATGAAGACAAAGAAGAAATTGCCAAGACCGAGTTCGAGCTCGGCAAGGGAGAACTGTGATTCTGTTTTTCTTTTACTCGAACCTTTTTTATCTCGGCAACTAGAAAGCCATCCTCTTTCTTCTTATTACACAATGTTATATACTGAAAGGAGCAAAGTCGTGGGGTTTATCACCAGAGCAGGCTTACTGAGCAATCATTTTGAAGAATAGAGGATGTAGGACGTACATCTAATTTTACTCTTTATCCGGATAAGATAACACTTTCGACAATTGTTAAGCAATAACATATATTATATGTAATATTTCAACAACTGCAGAATGCAAAACTTTATAAACCCTAATGTGGTACTGAAAAAGGGTGGTGCATGATGGGAGAGCAGTGGATGGTAGACCTCGTGGAGAGCTTGGAGAGGTTCACGGAAGGAGGCAAACTTGAAGAGCTTGAAACAATGAACCTGCTCTATGACCCAGAGCTTCCTGTATTGTCGCATCTTGCAGCATGTGGATTTGCCGAACTAGTAAATAAGGGAGCAAAAGACGGACTATACGAAGTTTCAGCCACTGTTTCCAATCCCGCAGGCACTCCGTATGTTCTTCTCCTGAAGAAAGATAGAACTCCAGATTCCAGTGATATTTACAAAATCAAGAAGAACTTTCCAAATCTCCTACTAAGCATAGAAGAAGAGTTCATCAATGAAGGTCAAAAAATTAGCAGTAGCTCACCTATTGACTATGCCGATATGACAAATGGAAAGCAAACGAGAATACCAGAAGACCCCATAAGTGATGGCATCCTTGAAGTCAGAAAAATCACAGGCGAGTTCTTGAAGGATAAAAACAAGAACATTCCGTCTAGTGATTCCCTTAAGCATTTCGCAGTAAGCTTCCTTTCGGCAAGAATGGGGGGACTGGGGAGGAAGTACAAAGTAGTGGCCCCAGTAACTCTTGACGGCGAGAATACAGTGGAATTACGTTTACAAGGTGCCTATCCACCCTATAGGGACGCTACTTACGTTACTCTGGCCTTGTGGGGCCTCATAAAGGGGCACCTTGCAGCTTTTCGCTCTAAGGACGCAACATTCATAGTTCTCCTACGTACTGCCAGACCTACATACCCTGAGGACATTAGAGTTCGAGAGCTAATCCAAGATGATATAATCGAGAAAGTGAGAGATCACCTTAACTGGGATTGGAGCGCATGGGCCTCAGTGCTGATAGCTACGAGTATAACGAAAACTTTGATAGATAAATTCGGCGAAGACTCGCCTCTACTTAAGAACTACATAGTGAGTGTAATTGTTGATACACCCTCTGCAGTGGGCCATTGGAAGATAACTGGAGAAACTTTCACTGAACGCCTCAGGAACCTTGGAAATATCTTCCATGCCGCAAGTGGAGAAGAGCTAACAACTGGAATCGAGAAAATCTTTGAGTTTTCAAATCCTTCCGCAAAGTCACATCTTACAAACTACCTTTTACATGGTGAGGAAGAGAGTCTTGTCCTAGCTCTCCAACGAGAGGGCCATCACAGAGTCAACGGAATTGGCGCTTGAATCCTCTATTTCATTTTATTCTTCGTTATATAGTTTCAGCAATTCTCAAGAAGAGCTCTCTTGCCCGTTCTGGCGTGTACACTATCTCATTCTGTTCAATCCTAATTAACCATACCTCGGCAAACCTCTCAATTATCTTCATGATTTCTGCCCACTTCTCCTCGAAATTTACGCCCTCCTCGGCGGACTTTATCTTTATTGATTGTATTATTTCGGCAACGTCAACATTATCTCTTTCAGAGTTCCTGTTAATTTCCTCAAGAATCTCTGCAATCTCTTTACTCCCTGTCAGTTCTGCGGCAAGCTCGACAAGCTCCAGAATATGCACCCGTGTTTTTCTCCTTAATATATTGTGTAGTGCTCTCGCAAGCGGCATAAGACGCTGTGGGGCTATAAAATCAGTGATATCACTCGTGCATTCGAGCAGATGGGGAACCTTCAGAGGGACTACGACCGTCATTTCCGCCACCCATTAATTACAATCATAAGTAGTAATATAGACCTTTCGCATACAGCAGAAAAGCCTGCAGAATACTGTAATAACAAAAAAGGAAGGTAAAGGCTTATTTTTGTATCCTCAAGTACAGCATCTGCTGTATTACGAACCTTAATTGCGAACGCTGATCAGGCTTCTCCTTTTTGTTGTGATGGTTACATTAACAGTGTCTGTGACATCCACATCCTTTTCATCTCTCACTAAGAAGACTCGTCTCTCTTTCTCGTTGAATGGCTTGAATATCTTGAACACAACCTCGTTTCCCTCCCCTGCTCCAAGATTTGCCACTATGTAAATCCAGTAGTTATCCTCATGTTTTTCGGCGAAATCTCTTTCTGCTTCTGTTATCTCGGCAGTTAAGAGAAGCGGAAGATGACCCTTGACCTCAATGTACCTTTCATCTTTCCCTTCTACGACCTTAATGTCATAGTGTTCTCTCAGGGAAACATCCTCAACATTCCATGTACTGCCCCTTCCGTCCCAACCGTACTTCTCTGCAAGCCTTTTCTCTTCAAGCTTCATTACAAACTCCATTGCTCTCTTTTCTGCCTCGACAAGCTTTTCGAGCGGCAAAAAGCTCCTATCGAAGAGCTTGAGATAGTCATCACTCGGTGGGTTAATCTCCACCCCGTCCAGCAAATCTAACAAATCGGGTGGGATGAACTTTACCTTGTTGAATTCCTTCTCAGGGAGAAACTCTATGTCCGTTATCCGCTCGAGATATATATCAAAGCCTCTGAAGAGTTTATCAACCTTCAACCCGCGGCTTTTCAGTGAGTCTTCATATTTCCTATATCTCCTCCATATCTCATCAATTTTGATCTCCAATGAAGCTTTCAACTTGGTTTCGATTCTAATCCTTTCCATCTTATGAATTCTTCTTAGCGGATAGTCTGCTGTAATGAATTCGCCTGATAGGACATTATGATGGAACCATTCCAGCAGAGATACACCATGTAGAACACGATTCTCATCAATGATAACTGGAACCTCACGAACAACCTGATTGCCAGCCTTAATCTTTGCAAGGTATAGATAATACACTTTTTTATCCTTCGATTTTACGAAAATTTTCTTCGGCAGTTCTTTTTTGTGGCGAACGATTCTTGCCAGCATTTCTGAATGTACCTCAACAGCACCGAGCATTTTCATGTACTTCTTAATAACTTCCTCAACGTTGGATTTATTGAGCCACCTCTCTCCCTCAATCCTCGCCAACTCTTTTCTAATCTTTTCAGCCCTTGCCTTGGGGATCACTTTTTTCTTCTCGAGCTCATAGCTTAGACTTTTTATCATATTGATTATTGCTTCACTGTACCCGCTCAGCTCTTTCCTTAGTGAAGCGAGAATAATATCATACTCGGAAATCTTTTTCTTCTCATCTCCCTCATAAGAGGTCAATTCTAGATTCCACAGCTTATCAGCTGTTGCAACGTAAATCTTTTTTCCTACTAATGGTCTCGCCTCGCCTGCTTGCTCACGAATCGTTGTTATCTTCCTGTACAAGCTTTCCAGAACGTCCATATCCATATTATTCGCAAGGAAAACTGTGTATGCTGTGGTATTTCTTTCCTGCCCAAGACGCCATATTCTTCCGAGCCTCTGTTCAAGCTTGATTGGTGTCCATGGGGCTTCATAGTTTATCAGAACACTTGCAACCTGCAGATTCAATCCCTCAGAGGCAACGTCCGTGGAAACAAGGATCTTACCGCTCGTTTCGAATTCTTTACCGACTTTATCAATGTTCTTTTTATCCTGACACCCTTCCACGTTCCGACCCGAGAGGCACAAGATTTCATTCCGTGAAATTTCGATCCCATAGTGCTTCAGATAAGAAGGAAGATTCCTGTAAATGTACTCAAGTGTATCCACAAACTCCGTAAAGATGATAACCCTCTCATTCTTCTTCAAGTGATCTGCTACAATCTTTGCGACGGCATCAAGCTTGCTGTCCCTTTTTATCGCAATCCTCTTGACGAAATCATAAACCTCTCTCAGTGCCCTTCTCTGAGCCTCGTCGAGATATGGGGCATACCTATCAATTATCGAATCCACTATATCATCAATCTCATACTCGTCTTCATCGAAATCTATCTCGTCATAACCCCATGTGAAAAGCTTCCTAATGTCCTTTTCGATGTCTTTGTGAATTTCCCTCTCTGGAGCATTTGCCCTCGAAGCAATCTTGCTGAGCGTTTTTACTGCCGCATGATAGCTTGAAGATGCTCTCTTCCGCAACAACACAGCCAGGAGAGCCTGCACAGAATATTCGGAATGCCCCCTCTTGGAATGCTTTATCAGCTCTTGTAGAGCATTCTCAAGCTTATCGAAAAAGGCCCTTTCTTCATCAGTTATGTCTACTACTGTTGCCACGAACCTACAAGTCTTGAAAACCTTCTCCCCCTCAAGCTCATCAACAACGTCCTTAGTTCTTCTGAAAATGACAGTGTCGTGAGTCCTCGGATAGAACTCTTGGGTTTTATCCAGCTTCTTGTAGTCATCCACCAGCGTCGGATCAAGAATCATGAGCCTCGAAAGGTAATCCTTGGTATCTCCCCTATGAGGTGTTGCAGATAAGAGAAGAATATGCCGATCTTTTTTCTTAGCTAGCTCTGATAAAAGGGCGTATCTCTGCGTATTGGGCGTAATGTTATGAGCCTCATCTGCAATAACCAAGTCCCAATCAACACGGAGGATCTTGTCAATGTGCTCCCTCTTCTTTGCAAGGTCTATTGAGACAACGGTATATCCTTCGGTTCTCTTCCTCAACTTCTCCTCCAGCTCTTTGCCGCTCCTAATTACCCTTACTTCTCCACCGACTCTTTGAATTTCCTCTCTCCACTGCTCCCTCAGTATCTTCGGGACAAGAACAAGAATCCTCTTTGCTTCACCCATAAGCTCGAGATATCTAGCAATTGCAAGGGCTTCGATAGTCTTTCCTAGACCAATTTCATCCGCTATGAGAAATCTCACCGGGCGGATAAGCATAGCATGATGTAAAAGATGAGCTTGATGCAAAAAAGGCTTTATCGGCTTTCCCTTCGAAGATGCCTTCAGGGAGTAAAAGAAAAGCAGAGGGTCAGAAGGTATAGTTTTGTTGAGAACTGCTTTTGTAAACTCTCTCGTAATGCTCTCTTTTTTCATAATACCTCCTCCACCTCCAGGAAGCATCTGGCCAGCTTCATAACCCTTCTCCGAGTCTTATACTTCCAGTATGCACTCTTGAACGTTGAAGCCCAGTATCTTAGTGGAATTGGTTCCATGGATAGAACATGATCTTCAAGCTTGGCCCAGTAAACGGGGTCACGTAAGACCTGCATGCCCATGGCATAAACGAAAAGCCGGAGGTAGTTATAGTCATCGCTTGTTATCAAGGTGAGTCTCTTCCTCCCCCGAACCTCGAAGCCAAGGTGCTTCGCAAAATCAAGAAATTCTGGAAGGAAAACCCTTGCCCTTCCTTCAACTTTTCCCCTGAGGAACTCCTTTTTCGCCTCGACCTTGACAACAGGATAAAACTCCGCAATCTTTTGTTCTCTCTTTACTGCCAGCTTTGCCGGCTTTGCATACTTCAGCTTGACCATATATTGAATGTTTTCTCCCATTTTCAATCCCTCTTCTTCAGCTTGAATGTTACCTTGCCGTTGAGCGGCCTCAAGCTTTCGATCAGCCAGTCGTCCAGTATAACTTCTCCTTCAACGTGGAAGTTAATGTCGAGGATAGCTTTCTTTCCTAGGATGTCCCCAACCTCCTTAATAATATACTTGGCAACATCCATCGCGAGGTCATTGAGTTTTGCCTTGAATGCATTGTTAATTGAAAAGCTTCCTTCCACAAACCCGTTTATGCTTTCGGGAATGCTCTCCAAGTCGTCCGAACTCTCAATTCCAAGAATTTCCAGCAGTTGGTGATTTTCATGTCTACTATCGAGCTCACTCACGGTTATTATGTCTGTCCTTGGAATCAGGGTTATGCTCTCCGTTTTCACAACTCCGTCTGCGTGAGCTGTTAATGTTGCCACTCTCTTTTCTTTCGGAATCTGAAGAATCCACTTCGTTGTGAAGGGCACGATTCCTTCATAGGACTCAAGCTCACCATAGTTAATCTCAAGAGTCACCTCGAAGCCCTCGTTACGAAGAGGCTCTATGGATACGGAAACTTCAACAACTTCCTCAGGTTTGCCCTCAATGCGCTTTCTATCAACGTTGATTACGAACTCGTTCTCCTCCTTTATCGGCTTCTCTTCATACCTCCTGACAATGTGGCCATGGAGAACTGTGTCGAAGTATTCATCTTTTACTCTTAGCTCACCATCCACTTCCTCCACAAGCTCTCTGAGAAGTAGGGGCTCTGATGAGGGGGTTAGATAAACTTCGAACCAGAGATTAATCAGCTTGTCTCCCTCTACAACGTTGCGCTTCTCCATCTTCAGCAAATTAGCGATTTGCCTGTTCAGTGCAACTCTTCTTGGCAGAATTACATCGCTCGGCCTTACTGTCTCTATATACACCCCCTCTTCCTTTACGTTGGGTATTTCGTTGTAAACTCTCTTGAACAAGATTTCTTTTCCTCTCTCAATGCCAATCTCAAGGTCTCTGACTCCCTCCTTGATGGCTTCCTTCAGCAGCGAATCCCTGATCATTGGAAGCCTTGTGTTAGAGCGGATTATCCTTCGTATTTCTGAGAAGGGGATTCCCATCGAATTTTCGATATCTATCTCAGCATATTCAGAGAAGTACTCTTTCAACCCTTCGAAGGTCAATTCAGTTACAGCTTTTCCATTGCTGACAAGAGCATCATACACCCTGCGAACCACCGACTTAGATGAAGATGATGCAGTGACCTCCATCACATCGTCGTTATATGGATAAGCGACGTACTTGAATTCCTTTACGATGCCCTCCTCAAGGTCCTTCAAGTTTCTCTCTCTTATGTCCTTCACCATGCTCGTCTGGATCTCAACAACGTCATCGCCCCACTGACCGTATTTTGCCCTTATATCCCCGGTAACTTTATCACATGCGATTATTGTAGCAGTTGTTTCGAGAAGGCTCTTCAGTGGAGAACGGCCACCTTGAATACTTCTCAAGTAGCAGACAACAACAGTATTTTTGTAAGTTCTTGTCCCTGTACCGTGTTTATAGATTATATCCCATAGAGTGTCTTTGTCAATGTCGTCTCTCACAAGAACCTGAAGCTTGTAATCTTCAGTATCTTCGAACTCTTGGGGAGTCGTATCTACAATTATTGCGTCGAAGAAGTCCACTTGATCTTCAATTTTCTTTTTCTTAGTCAGCATCTTCCCTTCGACGACCATCCTGTGAATGTATTTCTTCAACTCGTTATACACTTCTCTATAGTTGTATGAGAGAAGCTCTTCTTTCTTACTCTCGACTATCTGAGCAACGTTGGCAACCCTCCAGAACCAATAAACTCCTCCCTTCTTGTTGAGGTATATGAAAACGACAGCATTGTCTATTTCTTCAACAATATTCAGTATATCCGCTGGAGTCCATCCCTCTGCACCGAAGAGGTTCTTCTCATAAACTGCCCTTGCTATGCTCTCCTTTGTTGGGAATCCTGGAAGTGGAATTGGGGAATCATAGGGATACGTCACGAGGAATATATGCCTCAAGACCAGTTCAGCAAGTGTAGGCTTGGAAAACTTTGCGAATTTGCTATCCTCGAAATCCGAATCAAGAACTGCACTGCCGTAGTCTGCAAACAGCTTGTTGCCCGAAAACAGTATTCCATGTATCTTTCTATCCTTCGGATTAATGTGGAACGGCATGATTAGTGATGGAGCAAATTTCCTCTCCTCGAACTCCTTGAGGAGCTTTCTCACGACGACCCTCGTTATTCTTACCATATCCCTTGTCTTCTGCAAATTGCCGCGCTCAACAATCGTTCTGAGTGTTGCTATGTACTCCGGATGGAATGGATAAGTCTTCATAAGGGCCTCTGCAGACCCTCTACCGAAAACTTCAGTGTTGGAGTAAACCTCCCTGTAAACAGCAATGATTCTTTCTTTTTCTCTCTCGTCAATTCTCTTGAATATCCTCTTCTTCAGAACCTCGACTAGTTCTCCTCCGGCAACTCCTTCTGTCCTCAAGGGGGAATATAACTCGGAACCTCCAACTCTCCTGACGGCTTTCCACAAGGACAGTACTACATTCCTGTCGTATTCCTCCTCTGCCTTCCCTTCTTTTTCCATCGGAAGCGTCATGACGACGGCGCTCTTGGTGCCGAGCAGGGCAGTTCCTAGAGCATCGAGAAACTTTGCCACATTCCCAGCATAACGGCGATCATCTTCATTGGCACTCTTGGCCAAGTTGTCAACGTGGTGGACTATTTCGTCAATTAGCAAAAGGACCTTTTGCCCTGAGAATAGCTCTCTTATAACTTCAATCTCCGGTGCTGTTAAGTTCTCGTCGTCAGTCCTCATGACATCATATTTGCCGAGGGCATGGGCAATGTAGCCCCATACAGTTCTCACTTTATACGCCTTGAGATCTAGGGGTTTGCTTGGTCTTCCAATCTCGCCCTTACCATAGACTGGAACGATTCTTACCCCACCAAGCTCCTTGATTTTCTCGGCGATCTCTACTATTTTCTCCCTCTTCTCGGGTGGATAGCCATGGAGAACGTCTTCATCAAGCAATGCATCTGGATCATTGAAAGCGTGATATATCGCCAGGATTGTGTGAGTCTTTCCGCCGCCGAAAAGCGAGTAAATGAGGAAGAGATTGTGCCTCTCCCTGCCCTCGAAAGTCTCTATCAACCTCTCGAAAATCTGGAGCATTGTATCTGTGAAGTACGTTCGCTTGAAGAACTCCCGTGCATCAGTGTAAATCCTATGAGCCTTGCCCGTCACAACATCGCCAAGCTCCGGAGCTACCTGAGTGTCCAAGCTCTCATCCATAACATCCTCCCATACTTCGAGGTTTCCCAACTTCAAGCCAGAACACCTCCCCTGAGAATCTCAATCAATCTCCTTGTCAATATAAGTTCAATAAATCCTTCTTTTCTGAAGAACTCCTCAAGTTCTCTCTCACTTCTTGTGAGGGCTTTTCTATCTGTTGCTTCCACGCCCTTGCCCGGAATTGCCTTCTTGAGCTTGTATGCCTCGCTGTAATATGCGTTAATCAGCCTAGCTATGTTTATGGCTTCCTCAACTTCAGCCGAATACTTCTGCATAAGTTTCTCAAGCTTCTCCTCGAAGGCGCTCTTGGGCAGAGCATAGGCATAATATTCGAGTAAATGTAGGGCATCGACTGAATTGTTTACCTCGGGATTTGTTGGGTCGATGCCACGATCGAGGAGGAACCTGCGGAGCTCTATCTCCTTGGGGAGCTCCCCTTTCTTGACCTTCTTCTCATCAATCAGCACATCGGGGGAATACAGGACAAATTCTTTCTTATCTCTCGAGGGTTGCTTGAGGATGTTGAGCTTTACGAGCTCTTCCGGATTTGCGCCGGTTGCAAACTTGAGAAGAATTGAGTCGTTTGCAGAAATCTTGCTGTCGCCGAAGAGTATCTTGTAGGCGGTGTAGAATAGGCCATATTTCGACGATACAGTTGGAACCCCGGCAACTGCCTTCGAAACTGCGCTTACGATTCCTCTTATTGTCGCTGGGTAAACGTGCTCCTCAAGGAGCTCCTTCACGCTGAGCTTGCCCTTCATACTGTAAACTCCCTCATACTTGGTAACTTCCTCGAGAACTGCTGCCATCACTCCATAAAGTAAATCCAATCCGTGGTAGCCGTGTCTTCTCAGCTCTTCTGCAGCTTTTTCGGCCTTCTCGTTTATGAGTGGGCTCAGGGAGGTTATCGAGACTTTTCCTTTCTGCTCGGTCTTGTGCCAGACAGCAACTATTGAAGTATCAAGAGAAAGCTTGCCTCTCGATACTATACTTGTTGCTGATTCCGTTGTGAGAGGCAATGCCTTGGTTATCTGGAGCTTTGCCCTCTGCCAGCCAGCTTCGAGCAGGTTTGCCCAAGCGTCAAGGGAAGTGTGGGCGTAGTAAGTGACCAGTATTCCATCATCTTTCAGGTGGTTTCTCATGGAAATGAATGCCCTGGCGAAGAGGTTTTCGAAGTGCCTCTCTGCGAGTCCATAGTGGTTGCTTTTATCTGGATTGTAAAACCTGCCCGCCTGAGCAGAAATTTCCTTCTTAGCAAAATCTTTCCATTGGACTTCTATCTCCTTGTATTTTGCTCCAATTTTCTTGAAGAATGCATTCGCGTGAAATCTTGGCACAAGCTGGTTGTTTTCAACATCACTTAAGGCTCTCTTCAGCCAGACATAGTAGAAATCAGAAAGCTCCGTATAAGCAACATCATCGGCATACGGCGGATCTGTGACAATAACGTCGAACTTCTCGCCGAGATTGAGAGATGTCGCATCGCCTTGGAGAACGTTCACGCTTGGGGATTTCGTGAAGTCTGTAAGAGTTTTCTGTCCTGAAGGGGCGAGAGCGGAGGTGAGATATTCGAGAGCTTTTGGAAGGGTGTATGAAACACCTTGCATCCATGAACCCGTCCATTTTGTAAATGGGAAAACCTCGAAAAAGTTCCATACCATTGCAATACCACGCATAGAGAGAGAATGTCCCATAATTAGGGACTGATTCCAACCAGCGACTACAGAACTGTAATCTGCATATTTCAACAATGCTATGCCCAGATATGTCGCTATTGCCTCGGCATACTCGAATGCCTTCTCTTTATCCCAGCCTTCATTGAGCTTTTCCTCCTCCACCCTCTTGCCAACCTCGCGGATGAGGTGAACAATTTTTATGAGCGTCAAGAGCTGGCGGGGGTTGAAGAGCTTATACCATTTGTTCATTCCATACCCATAGGGCATAAACCTCAATCCACCACCAATACTGCCATATGGAGGTATTGGCTCTCTTGGCACGTCTGGGTCTTTTTCCTCTAGCAACTTCTTAACTTTCTCCTTTGCCTTTTCCAGCTTGGCATTATCTTCCTCGCTACAAGGCTCGAAGACCAAGTCCCTTCCATCAACCTTCACCTTCACGAGGAGCCTCTGGCGGGCAAACCTTTCATCGCCCTCGTGATACTTCTTGAGCGCCCACTTAACATAGAACTCAAGCTCTCTTTTCACGCCTTTCTTGTCCAAGTAGTGCCTTCCCTCTTCGTCCACGTACTTTATCCAGTTGCCGCACTGCAGGCACTTCACTTGGCTTTTCCTCGCTTCAATGTTTGCAGTGGGCACTTCGAAAATAACCTTGTTTCCCTCGAACTTCACGTCTTTTTCATCAAGAATCCCTCGCTGAATTGCATCTTTTACCCTCTCTACTTTTCCTTCGATAATTATTTTATTTCCCTCAACCTTCGCCTTCGAGACATCGCCAACGATCTCGTTGAGGTCAATAACCTTAATCTCTATGCCTTCCCCGGTTCTCTTCGGCTTCATGTATGCCAGCCTTTTGTATCCCTTGTTGTCCTTCACCCTCGCCAGCCAGTAGTTACCTATTACCGGTGTCCACTTTTCACAGTGCGGACATTTCACTTCCCAAGTCCCAATGTAAACGGCAACGTCGTCATCATAAAGTTCCTTAATCTCTGGATCGTTCTTGAGCTGCTCGGTAATCCAGTTGCCCCATTTCTCAACGTCCCTCACCAATGACTTCCCGAACTTCTTAGGATAATCAAGGACTGCCTTGAGGAAAACATACGCCGTAGGCAACAGCTCGACGGCAGTAACATCAAGTCCAATGCGAAGCCCTTCAAGCGGAATGCTTCCGAAGCCGGCGAATGGGTCGAGAAGCTTTTTCCCATTGAAATATTTCCCCCAATCTTGGGGGATCTTGGGATTAACTCTGTGAGGTGTTTTTTCGTAAAGCCCTACAGCCCGCTTGAACCTGTCCGGGTCTATATCATATGGCAAGAGCGATGCGGCAATTATAGCCCTCGCTCCAATCAATGGCTTTCTCGTCCACCAGAAGACCATCTCCCAGTAAGGGGGTCTTGCGGGACCTTTTTCCTTTTCGCTTTTCTCATTAACTTCACGTATTGGAAAATCAGGATTTTCAATAAAGCGCTTATCCATTTTTACTCCCCTAGTATTATTAATGAACTACTTGATATTATAACCTTTATGTAGTTGGGTAATTTTCCAGTAATTGCCCATGTAGATAAGATATATATACAAGCTCGAAGAGAAACATTACGGTGAGGCATAATGGAAGGTATAGTGGGTGCAACTTTCCCCGTGCCAAGGCCTTTGCTCGCCAGAATCCTTGATGAAGGCAAGAACGTCTTCGTGAAGCCCGCAACGCTGACAAGAATAAAGCCGGGAATGAAAATCATTTTCTATGCGTCTCATGAGGAGCAGGGCTTTCACGGCGAGGCGGAAGTTGAAGGCATCGAGATTTTCAGCAATCCAATGGAAATTCTCGAGAAGTACAAGGATGGTCTCTTCTTGACAGAAAAAGAGTTCAAGGATTATGTCGCCTCGCAGAAGCGCTGGGGCAGAGAGAGGCACAAGCCTTGGATGGTTATCGTGCTGAAGAACATTAAGAAGTATGACAAAATTGTGAAGCCTAAGCGTTTTATTGCGGTTTCTGGAAGGTATATAAGGGAGGAAGAGTATAGGGAGGTATTGAAGAAGACGGAGGTCTCATAGCCTACTGAAAGGTCATCAAAATGCCAACTGGAATCTATATGAAAGGTGCAAAGAATGTTCTATTGCAGGACGTGGTTATTCGAGGATTTGAAAAGGGTATTATTGCAGAAGACTCTGAGGCATTCTTGAATAGAGTCACGTTGCGGGACAATATTATTGGAATTGAAACTTTGAACTCAAGGCTCACTATTGTCTCCAGTCGGTTTGAGAACAATGTTATTGATCTTCTCATGAAGAAAAAGACAGAAATTGAAAAGATTGACACAGCTATGCATTTGGTTCTCGATGTAACGAGCTCTGCTTCATCCATTGAAGCCATAAATGTACAATCACTTGCTCGTCAAGTATTATATTCCAAAGATTTGACTGAAAAAAAGCGGGCTCTCAAGCGTCTTGAGGATGCTGTTGAAAGATACTCTACAATCAAAAAGACTGTTGGTGAAGTTGTTTTTTGGCTAAGTGCTGTTCAGGCGATTTTGTGGGCACTTCATATGTTAGGTGTTATTCATTGAGAGAGTCTCTGGAAGTAATCTCTATGGCCTACTGGCTCTGCATTACGCAACAGGGAGTATGGCACCAGGTAACCTCGTTGAGGAACTACGCGGATGGATTATCGTCTAGAAAAAGAACCGAAATTTTTTACTAAGTCCCCACTATAAGTGCTCGGGCATCATTGCGATGATTAGCCCTGTGTCAGGATGATATTTCTCAAAAATATTATTCTAATGACAATCTAGCAAATTTGCCCCTTATAGGCACATGAACCCATATCCCTCCAATCTTGCCCACCTCTTCACATCCCGATCTCGCAAGTCTGTAAGCTTCTCTAACATCTTCTACCACTAAGCTAGGGAAGGATAGGGGGCCCAGCACTAAGATTGAACGTAATTCAGGTAGCTCGGGTGGAAGTTCACTCACTTGCTTCGAGGCTTCCACTATCTTATATTTGGCTCGGAGAATATTTATTGCACGTAATAGTAGTATCATATAATAGGCTGGCATTCCTATTCTTGTACGTCGAACAATAGGTGGCCCGAAATCTTTCCCCTTTGGGACAGTCAGTTTCAAACCATCATCGTATATGTAGCATATGTGGTTATCCTCTTCTACCTTCTTTGGACTGCTAATACTAATAGAGACTCCCACATCTTTTGCTTCTCCCAACTCCCCTCTCTCAACGACTTCACTAGCCCTCTCTAGAACAGACCTCAAGTTTTCAAGTAGGTAGTTCTTCAGCCACTTTATATCTTGTTCGCTGGGCTTCTCACCCATCCGCTCTAACAATTGCTCTAACAATTCACCAACATCTTCAATTTCCCTGATTTCTACAGTTACTGCCGTTCTAGGAGGATACTTCCTTGCAAGTTTCTCTGCAATCTTCTTGCTGTACTCTCCGAGCGTTCTATTTATGCGATCTGGCATTGGCTGCAAGTACTTTACCTCTACCCAGTACTTCCACTTCTCATAATCTAGCAAATTATCGTAACCTTGTTCTAGCACGAGGCCGTCTGGTCTTTTCCCTTTCTTCAGGATACCCTTCTTTTCTAGTCTGCCTATGTGCACCAGTTCTAGACCCTCATTTTCTAGCACTTTTTTCATTTGAGCCAAGACTCCTATTTCATAGTAAGCTGATAGCCAATTACCCGTATTTTTGAGATTACGCAAGGTGTCGGATGAAATAGCATTTGTTCCTCCCAGGGTATGTATAGCACTCCCCAGCTGTAAGAGCTCAAAAATATGTCCAGACATCTCAGGATGACATATATAGTATGCAAAGTGGTGTTTATTCATATTCTTCTTAATCCACTTATCATCGAAGATATTTTTGAGCTCTTCTACTGAAGCTTTTACTTCATCCTCGCTCATAGACAATTCTTTACCAGCTTCAAGAACACTCTCCCAATGATCCTCCCAGGATCTCCAGCAGGAGCGCACCCTTATCACCAATTTATAAGAAACGACTAATAACTTGATTAAGTTTTGGGCGGAGGTGTCTACTTCACAGTTCTAGGGAAGCCTTACAATTCGAAAGATTGATTGCAGTGAAGATGTTCCTTAACTAGTAATCTGAGCTGGAGCTGACTTTTCTCTTCTTTATCTTCGCAAGATTTATTTCGTGTGTATTTACCAATGGTTATAGGTGGTGGTTTGTGGAAAAGAATGAGCTTTTCATAATTGCATTGTGGATAGGTTTTGGTTGTTTGGGTATTATTTGGGGCTTGAAAAAGAAGGACAGCTCTCTTGTAAAATTAGGTGCTTTCTATACAGGAATGGCTGTTGTTTTTTTGACCGGGTATTTGCTGTGGGTGAGAAAGAAGTAGATTTTGTGGAAGAAAATAATATGTATATTTATGTTCATCAGAAAAGGAAAGATAGGGCTTCTTTGAAAAGGTTTCTCTGCAATTTGAACGTTCAATTTTGTACGTCGAATCAGCGTTTTTCTGCCTTTTTTTATGACAGAAAAGAACATCAATGAATGAAATTGTTCTACAATGTAAAAAATATGACAAACCCGACTGTCGGGTTTGTCATTCTATATTCGTTGATAGACACCTATGGACAATTGGTAATGCAATGGCGTAGGCATTGTGGAATATTATTTTCAAATATCCACGATCTATGAGGTTTTTGAGATATTTATCCACTTCATTTCTTTTCTTTCCAAATGTCTTATAAACAGTTTTCAAATCAGTATATCCATCGTATGGCGTCTTCCTTGCAATAGTTTGTAGAACCCTCAAATGTATATTCACACTTCTCCCCATTTTACCGAGTTCGGACTGCACCTTTTCACAAACTTCGCGAGCAAGAAGTTTCAAGGCTTTTTCTGGACTGTTTTCAACCCTAAGTTCGGAATACCTTTTCAACCATACTGGCGAGCCCCCAATGAAACGATATGCCTCAAAGAGCTCATTCAAATCGTGTTCAATGCTTGTTCTCTCAAACTCATTTTCAAGGAAGTTTACTGAGTCGTGCGGTGAGAAATAATCAATGTCGATGTAACGTTCATACCTCATAAACAACGGTGAGTCTGGATCTCGCGGACCTAGCCATTTTATGAGTTCTCCCGTGCCACGTGGCACGAATATAAAATGAATGTTTCCGCGCTCATCGATCTTATCTTGAAACGACTCGCGAAAATCTACCCCGCGAGCAAACCGCAGGAATTCCGCGTGATCGAACACGAAGTAAACATCATCATCGATGGATTCAAGAACATCATCAAAGTTTTTTATATTATTCGTGCTGAGGGAAACACCGCGAATATCTTTTACAGCACCGAGGGGTTTGTCTTGTTTGGCGCTCTCGACGATATCAGAAACAATTTTTCTTTCAAGCCAGGATTTCTTTTCTTTCCATGCCTCGTGAGCATCTATGATAATATAGTTCCAGTCGGTACTTTCAAGCACTTTCTGAACGAAATAACTTTTTCCGCTCCAGCGCGGGCCGTGGACTATGATAAAATGTTCTCCAAGCAAGTTTTTCAGAATCCACGATTCATACTCACGGCAGCACAACGTCATTTCCTACCACCACTTAATTTTTGTTCGAAGTATTTTTGGAGAAGTGGGTCAAATATCTGATATGTTTTGGTTTTCTCGTCATAGTATATATAACCATACTCAACGAGTTTCTTCAGTGACATTTTCGCTATTTCAGAACTGCTGAGTCTTTTCATCATTTCTCCACTGGAGAGTTTCCATTTGTTCCATTTGAGGTGCCAAATTGGTTTGTATGCAATTTCGGGGTCTGCATCAAATAAGTTCTCAATCTTTTCAAACTCCTTGTCAAGATTATAATCGAAAATTGATCTTTCTACCTCATTAATAGCCTTTTCAATAGCCTCGTCAATGTCACTCAAATCGCTATTCAGTATTATATGCTCGGCAAACTCAATTACTGCCCCCGGAATGCCACCAATTTTGGAATAAAAATCTTTTGCTTGTTTTTCTGTTATTTTGTATTCGTTTTGGTTGAAGCCTTCTTTGATAAACTCGACTGCGTCATCGGGCTGCAGTGGATATAATGTCATATAATTGGGCTTTACTGGAAATTTTCTGAGTTTTTCTTCGACCAAAGATACCTCGGAACCAGTGAGAATTATTCTTATTTTTTCACCATGTGACTTGAATACATCTTCGATAAAATTCTCAAATTCAGACAAATCTTCTATTCTTTGAAACTCATCAAGTACTATAACAAACTTTCCCCTTATCTTGGATAAAAGTTTATCAACATCATCAATCGCCTTGTAACTTTTCGTTCCCTCAGCATTTACACCGAGGTTTGTAAGCCCAAAACCAACACTCTTTGACTCAGAATAGCTCGCTGGCACCAGTATTGATTTGTTGAAATCTGTCTTCTGTTTGAGCTCTTCTATGATATCTGACAAGCTCGTATTTCTTTTCACTTTTTTGAAAATAACGTTATCCTTTCCATAAATATCGGTGAGCGCTCCATATAGAAACGACGTTTTGCCAACACGACGAAATCCCTTCACAATTATAGGACGATTCGAACGTAAAAAACTTTCAAGTACTCTGCGTTCATTCTCCCTACCATATATATTATTCCAGTTCTTCTTGTCAGAACGCATAAAGTATCCCCTGAGTTCATCTTGCTTATCCCTGCCAACCATTATATCTTCACCATCAACAAGAATTTGTGCCCCTAGAATAAATAATTTTGCTTTTGATTCATAGTAATTCATCAAAAAGAAAACTCCGCCACGCGGGACAAATCACAGCTCGTAAATCTCAAGTTTCCTCTTCTTTACATTCTTTCACCCAGTAACGAGTACACAAAATGGACAAAAATAGATAATAACGCGCATGTTTCTTAGGAAAGCAGTGCATCGGCAGACCCTTTATGATGTCTCGCAGGCCTCACCGTATAAGGGACTGTTACGGACACGTACTGTCCGCTTAGGTCACGGTGTTTTTCTTTCTGCTCAGCTGAGTTGCATCAACTGCAAACCCACATCCCCAACCGAGAAAAGTTTTTTCGTTAGTTAGCAAAGATGCTGTAATGGTGACTGCAGTGGGGAAAGGCAGAAATGTCGTGGTCGTGACAAAGAAGTATCAAATCACAATTCCAGAGGAGGTTAGGAAAGGGCCGGGCACCAAGCCCGGCGATAAAATAGTCTTCATAAAAACCGGAAAAGGATATTTGCTGATGAAGGTCGAGGATTTGCTTGACGAGATGTGCAGGGTAACGGAGGACATCGAAGAAGTCAGCGAAGCCGTGAGAGAAAGTTTCAAAAGAGCTATAGAGGAGCTAGAGAAGCAAGAGGATTCATAGTTTCCTCGGGGGGTCATTATAGTCTTTCAGGACGACTTCTGCTCTAACCCCTGACTTACCTTTGCAGATGCTAACCACGGGAAGAGCTTCATTATCGGTTCGGTGAGCTGGGAAACTATATCGTCTGCAATACCTACAATCCATCGGGTCTGACTTTCTCCTTTTCTTCATCCTCCCACCACATCCTGCCCACCTCGATAATATTACGAGTCAAGATCTTATAAGGGAATATTCTCGACTGGGTCTATTTTGCTACAGATATTACTCTCAAGAATGGTAAGAACTATATGAGGTAACCCTGATGTTTTCTGCGGGTGATGTGCGTGGAAGCGGTGAATGCTACTCTCTTGCCTGTGGTAGCAAAGCTCACTGAAGGAAGAGAGCTCACCAGAGAAGAAGTATTGGAGAGCAGCCTCAGATGGTTTGCCCAACATGTTGTTGAGAGGAAGGGACACAGGGACAGAAAAACTATGAACGTCGTCCTCCTCGCCCGGGACCTCGATGCAACCGAGAAGAAAGTGATTGCGGCGATAGCTAAGCAAGCAAGGCGGAGAATCAACGGTAGGAGTGTGAAAGTCTTCGTGGTGGATGCCAGGACCGCCGTGAGAGAGTTGTTTGTGAACGTCGTGAACCTTCCCTCCCTTTCTTCTTCTTTGGAGGTGAGAGGATGAGTCTTCCATCGGCACTTGCAGAAATTGTCGTAAAGAGAGATGGCAGGGTTCTAGTGACTGTCCGTGTTGTAGTTAACAGGAAAGAAAAAATCACCAAGATCCTCACTGATGTCCCCTATTCAGCCATCAATTGGGCGAAGAAAAACGCAGATATTGCTGTAGAAAGGAAGGAGCAACAAGAGTACCTCTTGAAGGATTCAAAAGCTTGGGAATTCATGGCACGGGCAGGGTTGTTGAGGTAGAGTGCACGGCAAGAGGCTACAAAATCATAGTCTAGCAAACTCTTCCCCAATGTTCCCCTGGACGGAAATCTCTTCCCCGCTCTTCCCCCGAGGCGTGGGGGAAGAGGAGAAGCTTCCATTTTCGATCCCCAGCTGTGGGGGAACTGGGGAAAATCTTCCCCGGCACTCTTCTCACCTTTTCCATCATGTCCACTGTTATTACTATCATATTTATCATTCCTATTATTTTATCATTAAGTGGGGTGGTTCGATGCCTATCATTGAAGACATTGAGTTCACCAAGAGGTTGTTGTCCTTGATAAAGCGTTGAAAAAAATAAAAATAGAACCCCGTTGGGGGAGGGCGGCGGTGCGGACAACCGGTTCTATTCTTATTATTGCGATTCACACTTTATAAAGTTTCATTCAAGAAAAGCCGCGAGGGCGCTTCTTTTCATAACTGTGGGGAATATTTCCGTTACATTTATTTTACCTTCTGAAGTAGTAAATAATGAGGTGGTTCGATATGGAGGGCGGTAGTGTAAAGGACAACCGGTTCGACCTTCTTGAGGCAGTCTTTTTGTGGCCGGTGTACATGCCAAGGGCTGGGAAAGCAGTCTTGAGAGCAACAACTTTGGCCGGAAAAGCCGTTGCTGCAGGTGTAAGAAAAGTCTACGAGCTCAGCGACGAGATTGAGAGGAGGGGACTGAAAAACATCGTCCTCCACGGCAAAATCGGGTCAGGCATCCGCGCTGATGTATTCCAGCCCTACGACAGAAGGCTGTGATTCTCTTTCTTCTTTTTTCTCCTCACACCGATAAGTGTTCTTCTTGAGAAAGAAAAAAAGATAAAAAATCACGGACGATTATGAGTTCGCCCCGAACCACCCCGAAGGATAGTTCTACTGAGGAGAGGATAGTTATTTTGCAAGATTTTTGCAAAGCCACACCGAGAAAATATAGCTTTGCCGAGAGAAGGTATAAAAACAGGTCGGACCTGCTTACTAGTGTGTTCACCGTGTGAACACGGTGGGGTGGAGGGGTATGAACAAAACAAGAAAAGTCGATCTGCACATAAAGGTGACGGAGCGCCTCTACCAAGCTCTGGTGGCGGAGGGCGTGACCTTCTCGGAGTTCTTCGAGAATGCAGCGTGGCTTTTGCTTTCTTTCAGAAGAAGGGGGACATACACAGATTTTTGGTGGTCCCGCGGCCCGGATTTGAACCGGGGACCTGCGGATCTACAGTCCGCCGCCACTCCCAGGCTAGGCTACCGCGGGACCCTACAGCCCAGCCCATCGTATAGTGTTTGTGCTAGATTTATAAACTTTACTCTTTCTCAACTTTTACTCTAAGCTCCTCTGCGAACCAGTTGACACGCTGTGGGAATGGGATTTCAATACCCTCTCTTTCTAGAGCTTCCTTAATCTTCTGCAAGACGGTACTTCTCACGTCAAACCACTTCTCACTTGGAGCCCATGCTTTGACATATATGTTAACGCTGCTTTCTGCTAGCTCATTAACATACACTGCTGGCTCTGGTTCAGCCAGAACAAGGGGCATCTCCTCTAGAGTTTTCTTTATAACTTCAATAGCTCTGCTTATATCCTCTTTGTACGCTATTCCTATGAGCACGTCAACCCTTCTCGCTGGATATTTCTGTAGATTCCTTATCTCACTGTTAAATATTTTCTCATTTGGAATTCTGACTAAAGTTCCGTCCCAAGTCCTTATCCTCGTAGAGAGAATCCTTATGTCATTGACAACTCCAGAATAGCCAGCAACTTCAACAGGATCACCTATCTTCAATGGTTTATCAAAGTACATAAATATGCCGGAGATGAAGTTTGCTATTACAGTTTGAGCAGAAAAACCCAAGACTATACCAGTTATTCCTCCAGCAACCATTAGGGTCGTGAGCTTTCCAGTGAAGCCAGCTATGTTGAGTGATATGAGGAGTGCAATGAGGAGGAGAGAGTAGTAGAAGAGCTTAGCTTTAAGCTGAACCTCTGGCAGATTGCCCTTCTTTGCCCCGCTCATTAAAAGATAGTCCTTTGATTTCTTTGCAATCAAATATAAGAAGTAGAAGACGAGAGAAGCTGCTATTATGTTGCTCAGCGTTGTTCCAGCTATTTCAATTGAGAGAATCCCAAGGGTATCTAAAGCATAGATGAGGGCAACTATCATGATCAGCTTGTTAACTATGTCGGCGGTTTCCTCATTGATTAGCCATACATACTCCGTTACTCTTGAAAGCTTGATAATCCATTTTTTGAAAATGTTCGCCAATATTAAGCCGATGGCTAAAATTAGAACAGCCTTTATAATCGAGGTTAAAGTTATGTTGGCTAGAGGAAGTGAGGAAAACAGGGATGTTGTGTTAATAGGAATCTCCATTTTCACCACCTCATCAAGAAATTGGGTAATGATAATGCTTCCCTAGTTGGGATTAATCCATCTTTCGGAGGTTTCCCAGTGTTGTTAACTTCAGGAACAGCAGTCTTGAGAGTAACTATTAAAAGCGGGTAATACGCTTTATCTTTGGTATAAAACATCACGCTGTCCTTTATCGGGAAAACTATCCTCTCTATCAGTTTCCACTCCTTGGAAGGGTTACTGATAATGACCTTGGCTATTCCCACGGAATCGGGCTCTTTCACATAAAATTTGCTTTTGTGGTATCTTGTAATAACACCAACATCTACAGTTCCATAAAGGGCATATTTCTCTTTTCCAAGGATGAAGTGATCTATTGTGAGATCTCCTACTTTTACATCAACTTCTATCGGCACCTCTATGTATCCAGAAATTGCATCTTTGGGCGGGACAGCTATCGGTTCATTCAGCTTGACCATTAGAAGTTTGACTCCATAACCTATAGCTGGAGAGGGCAGAATTTTGAGTCTGTCAGCTTTCTTTATTATCCTTTTAATCTCATCTCTCCGATAAACAACAATTTCATCAGTTTCTTCAGTGAGGTGAATCTTTTTGTCAAAAACTTTGATGAATCTTGTTCTTAGCTCATATTCTCCAAACATGAAAGAAAATAGGAAGGAAAAGATTTAAAGTTTGCTCAAATTTTTTCAAACCCTAAATCTTCAACCTTTATATATGTATAGATGTTCGTGCCTTGGCTTATAAAGACACCCTCTGTTTCCAATGGAATTGGAAGGTTTGCAGCTAATACTGCTCTTCCTTGTCCTTGTGTATCCCCAATCGTGTAACTCCACTTTACATTTGAAACTTTGAAGCTCTTTCCTCCAACTTTCACAGTTCCATCTGGATCAATCTCGTAGTTGTACTGATAGTTTAGGTAGCCCCATGAACCGCTTGATTTCTCATAGAGGTTCTCTTCAGTAAAAGCATCCCAAATTCCGAATCCAGCCATGCTAAAGAATGCTATGTACATGTCTTCAACATCTGATATGTCCCAGTACCAGTCCAAGTCTCCTTCTGTGTATGGATTGTAGTCCATCTTTTCAATGACAAATGGGTTGTAGGCTTCGTAGATCTTATCTCCATAGGCTACCTTTAATCCTACTATATCTGGCCCACCTATACCCAAGCCTATCACGACTGGATAAGCGAAAAACTCGGAGTGCAGATCGCTCCTATTTATGCTCCATGAAATGACTTCTAACGGCTTGTCCATCTCTTTTCCTTTGATTGGTGCGACTTTCCCATAGTATTCATAGACTTCAAATTCTCCCAAATCTACTTTCTTGGTTTCTCCAGTCTGAAAGTCAATCTCTATCCCATACACGTGGATTTTTGTTTTTCCTCTCCTTTTTTCGACTTCATACTCATAAATTTCGCCGCCTTGTTCTGTTCTGACTTTTAATTTGTATTTGATGTAAGTTATGATGTAGCTATCTCCACCAATCTTTATGGGATTTGTTAAATCCCATGGATCTGTCCAAGTTGCGTATTCTGTTGTCTCCTCAGCGGTGGAAGTATCCTCTGAAGGGGACTCCGTATATGTTTGGTTCTTAGAATAGCTCTCAGCAACGCTCTCAACTTTCTCCTTGGCTCCTTCTATTACTTTTTCCTTAACTCCCCCAATGCATCCACTAACAAAAACTAAACTTATTAAAAATAAAGCTAATAATGAATATTTTTCCATATTTTTCCCTCCAAACCCACAAGAAACAAAAGCGGGCATGTAGCTTATGTATTATTCTTTGTTGTTCTACTATTAATGCTTTTCTAAAAAACTTCAAGTTTGTTAGAAATGATTTAAAAATGTTTAAATTTGTAAGGCTAAAACATAAAATAGTAGGTGATTGGAAATGTACGAAAAAAGCCAGCTTTTGAGTGAGATTAAATCCCTTATGGAGAATGATCAGCTGTTTGAGATGTTTAAACGAACGTTTGAGAAGTATGAATACTACTTCAACACCACAAACTACATTGTTCTTAATGTTTATCAGTTCAATGACCATGGGAGCATTCATGTTCTTTTAACTGCTAGAAGAGCATTGGAGATCTTAAAAATACTCAAAAAATTTGGTGTTCAAACAACAGCAGAAAAACTCGGCAAGCCCTTTGAGTGGAGCAAGTTCATAGTTGCATTTGGTGCTTTATTCCATGACATCGGAAACATGATTCACCGCGAAAACCACTATCTTTTCAGCACGATTTTAGCAGAACCGATCATAGATGAGCTTGCTAAGGAGTTTGAAAAAACAGACTGGCTGCTTTTAAAGGCTTTAACATTAAATGCAATCTATACTTATGACGAAGCAACGCAGTGCACAACAATTGAAGGAAGCTGCGTTACGGTTGCTGATGGCTGTGATATGGAGCAAGGCCGTTCGAGGCTTGTTCACAAGAAAGATAAGGTCGATATCCACTCAGTTTCAGCACTTGCAATTGAGAAAGTTGAAATACGCGAAGGCGACAGTAGGACGCCAATAATTATAGACGTCAAAATGAAGCACCTCTCTGGAATCTTTCAAGTTGATGAAATTCTGACTAAAAAAGTTAAGAACTCTCTCTTGAGCGGAAAAGTTAGGATTAGAATTCATGCAGAGAATCAGTTGCTGGAGAAGGTGGTTTAATGCCCTCTCCCCTTTTTGAGGCATATTTGGATTTGAAGTATTTGCTCAACAGAGGATATAGAAAAAGTGTTGCTCTGAATTTTGTAGCTAATCACTACAAATTGAAAAAGGAAGACAGACACCTTTTGGCCAGATGTGTTTTTAGTGAAAAAGAAATAGGATATAGAAAAAAGAAGAGGAAGCCAATCAACTTCGTAAATGGCAAAATCCTGGCTGTTGATGGGTTCAATGTTCTAATAACTTTAGAATCTGTTCTCGAAGGAAAAGCGATACTCTGCGAAGATGGCTTTGTTAGAGATTTGAAGTATCAGAGGGGGTATAGAGTTAGTGAAAAAACTAGAGAAATATTATTTTTTCTCTTGAAGTTCTTATCTAAGTTTAACCCAAAAAGGGTTATCTTTCTCTATGACAAGCCTGTCAGCAAAAGCGGTGAGGTGGCAAAGCTTACAAATGAAATTATTGAAAGAGTTGGTCTTTCTGGAGCAGCGGAAACTGTAAATGCTGTAGATTTTGAGCTTAAAAAATTTGAAATCGTTGCAACTTCAGATTTAGCCGTAATCGATAAGGTAAAATACGTTGTGGATATACCCCAAGAACTTGCAGAAAGTGAGAAGATTGAGATAAAAAAGTTTGAAGAAATCTTAAACGAAGACCTGGGTCATTAATAGTCCTAAAACTCCCTTCTGTATTCGTAGAGGACTCCATCATCTACAATTGCATAAACTTCACTATCATCTTCTTGGTAGTGGAGTATAGGCTTATCAATCAGTTCAAAGGTCTTCTTTAGATCATCTTCTGTAGCGAGCGTGATTTTCTTGTCCACATCACTTGGAACGCCTTCAATTATGTATCTTCTCAAGTCTTTGAGTCTATCCTTTGGAGCGTTTGCCTTTGCTGTGTAAATCATTCCGAAGACTGGGAGTGTGCTTAGGAACGCCAAAAGCGGAAATACTTTTCTCGCTGTGCTGACGCTCACTGGCTTCCCGAGAAGACTCAAGAAGTTTGTCTTGACATTTGTCTCAACTAAGTTGTTCTTTATCTCTGCTTCTTCGTTCGTGAAATATATGAGCCCGTTTGTTGAATCCACAACCATATTAATTGTCTGCTCAAACTTCTCGTAAACTTTCTTTCCATTAACATTTCCTCTGGCTGAAACTTGAACTATGATCTTGGTGTCCTTTGAAAATCTCTTAATGCCAAGACCCTTCTTGATTTCTTCTGTCCTCTTGTTCAGATCAGCTAAGTTAAAGCTTATTGCTTCTCCCATTATTCCGTTTTCGAGCTCTCCTTCACTCTCTACGAGCGTCTCCTCCCAAAGAATGATTTTTTCTTTACCTTTTGAGACGTAATACGTTGTAACTATAGTAAGCTTGTATTTTCCAGTTATGTCCTTTCCAGGCGTGAAAGTATAAACATAAACCCCTGATATTGACTCGGTTATGTCTTTGGGGTAATATTTCATGCTTTTTACATTTCCATAAAGTGATGTATTTGAAAAGAACGCTTTATGCTGAAAAACTCCTTTTTGGGTGTAGCTCCCCACAGTTCTAGTGGTTCTAGTTATGGGCTCTCTTTGAAATGCCAATACACTATAAGCAGAGAAGAACAGGAATGCTATCAGCAGAATTGCTAAACTTACTTTTTTCCAGTTGATGTTCTCTATTATCTCTAAATTAAATTTCTTCACCTTTGAAACCTCCATTTCAATAATTAGTTCAAAAAAATGAAAAAATGGAAGGCACTAACCACAGTTACAGTTATGGCAACACTGGTCGTCTTCATCTTCAACTGCCTCCACAACAATTGCTGGTGTCTTTATGTCATATCCAACAAGTTCTGCACCATCATTCAAATTATAGAAACCTGGTTCAGTGAATTCTTGTTGTCCTGCAGGATTGAGTTTTGTATAAATCGTTATGTCAATGTGTTCACTTTCACCTTGCCCGACAGTTACTACCCATGTCATGTGAATGGAGCCCATATTTCCTCCTCCTTGCTTCACAAAGGTATAGTTCCCGTCTGTTGCTGAAGTTTGGTTTAAGTCAACTTCAAATTCTGCTGGAATGACGTCTTTAATTGTAAATTCTTCCTCTGGACCGTGGTTGGTTATTTCTATTCTCATAGTCCAGCTTTGGTTTGTTTTTATTGGCACAGTTGTGTTCCCACTTATGAGAATTTTTGTTAGCACCACTCGGGGCTCAATCACATTAATTTTCAATGGGCAGACGCTTATCTCAGCATCTCCATTATCCCAATCCCCATAAAGCATAATTGGAACCTCGTAGCTCCCTACTGGTACATCACTAGCTGCACTTACATTTCCTTCAAAGGAATATTCCTCTAGGTCAAACAGAATAACCGACCCACTTTCAAGGTTAACGTTTACTCCAGAAGGTAGGCCTGAGTAATCTCCTTCAATCCATGCTTCCAATGTTTCTCCAAGCTGATTTTTTATGGTTAAGGCATCAAAGCTTAAGGATTCCCCTTGCTCAACTGTCACGACATTTGAATATCCACTTACAGTACAGAAGTAAGCAATGTATGACTCATTTCCTTGGGCAATGTTTACCCACACGCCTCTTTGGCTTTCATAATTTCTGAAATTTCCGCTGGAGCCAATGAGTATCATAGAACTCGCTAGCAATATTAAAAACACTGCAGTCCATTTCATAATCCAACACTCTCCCTAAGTTTGTCAAAAATCTTTGAGCGGTGAACTCTATACTTGATTATGTCTTCGCTTCCAGCTCCCACCGCAAAGTAAAGGAGTGTTAAGAAGAACGATGCTTCTGCGATGTATGCAATGAATGGCAAGTACGGGCTTTTGTAGTAAAGTTCTGTTATGATTCTTTCAGGCAAGATTGGCAAATATGCATAGACATTAATCTTTTCTCCGTAGACTCTTGTATCTTCCGGAACGCTTACCTGAACTTTTATCTTTTTTTCGTTGCCTCCAGATATTTTAAAGGACTTCTCGCTCAAAATTTCGATCCTATCTCCTTGGGGCTCAATAAAGTACAGGAATGGGTAAATTGCCCTATTTTTTAATGTCAGCTCTTCTTCAAACATAGAGCCTGGCAAATACCAGCCTTCTCTTTGACCACTAGCTAGGGTTGAGGAATAGCTGAAAGTTAAAGTTCCCCATGAGAGCATCATCGAAAGGATCAAAACTGCCACTGTTAGAGAAGCAGTTACTGCATAAAGTGTCTTAAATTTTACTCTTATGTACTTTCTTCTTTTCTTTTTCCTTTTTCTCTCTTCACTGCTGGTTGTTAAGAGGATTGCCCCTATAACTAAAAATGCTATTGCAACATACAGGTTTGAACCTTTTTTAGAAAGGCTGCTTATGTAATCTCCTGCTCTTGGTATTTTTAGGGGTTCTCCTCCAATTGTTATAACTTTGCCTATTACTGCATCCTTTGTTATCTTTGGATTTTTGCCTTCTTGCTGGTCAGTTGCGACATTGTTGTCTCCTTTTGTTATGTATCCATCGAAATCTTTCACATAGATTCTGTGAACTGTCCACTCATTGTTCATTTTAAAAACAATGATATCATTAACATCGCCCTTTGAGAGGGGATTTATGAAGAATAAGTCCCCTTTCTCTAATGTTGGACTCATACTATCGGAATAAACATAAGATATCAAGATAGGTCTATCAAGAATAAATCCTGCTATTGATGTGATCAGAACTAAACCAATAACAAAGGTAAAAAGAAGTTCTAGAAGCCTCATCCACATGCACCTTCATAAGCTTGTATCTTAAAGCTCCCAGAAACTTCGCCAAGGGCATAATTTGTGGTGTTGATGTAGATACCAACGTTCACTGACTCATATTCGCCTAATGTAAAGCTAATGCTGTCTTCGGGTGTTGTGTTTGAGTAGTAAAACTTCAAACCATCCATTTGTGAAGTAATAATTACGCAAATGACTGATGCTCCTGTCTGGGTCACATTGTTCTCTACCTTCATAACGTCATCAAACTTGTAGATTGCATCTCTCGATAATCCTTCCCCGTATCCCGGGTAGAATGGATTGTCCTCGCTAATATCAATTGTCAAATTTCCCCCATGATAAAGAAAAGCATATGGTGGGAGTGGCGTCTCAATAGTAAATGTGCCATTATCGTTTTCAAGAGCATAGGAAATAGGGATTGGCTTGTTAATGCTAATTGAGAAGAACAATACGAAAATTACTGCTACAGATAATATTATTCCCTTACTGATCACTTTTATCGCCTCACAAACAAAAAACTAAAATATTTGAGAGCAAATGCTCTCAATAAATCTTCAGATTTTTCACATCATGTACATGCGCCTGCAATTGCGTGTATTTGAAGTTGTGTCTGGTAGCTTCCTGGTGACATGTTTGTGTTGTTGAATACAAATCCAATTGGGACTGGGCTTCCGTGGTATACCGTAAACGTTATTGAAGCAGCTGGACCTGCAGTTGGACTAGTGTAGTTGCCTGCAAATATTTTGACATCATACGAACCTGAAACACTAAGGGTTACACAAATTGGGAAATCCGTTTGGTTGTTTTCCCAAAGGTCGTTGCTAACATTAAACATTTCTTCAAAGACATAGGTTGTGTTCGGGCTGAGTCCAAGTCCACCCCACTCTGGTTTGTTTGGATTATATTCGCTGATATCAATGTACAATTTCCCATTGCTTAGGCGTGCGTAGGGCTGTACTGGTGTTAAGTCAATTAGTTCATTGTCATCTGCAACGATGGCAACTATAATGTCCCTGTCTGCTTCATAATACCTAAAGTTGGCTCCGGCGCCAACCGCTAACATCATCCCCACTAAAAGTAGGGCCAAACCGATAAGTTTATTCATTTTTTTATACCTCCTAATCACGGCTGTCCGCACTTGCCAACCAAAGCGGTTGGTTCTGTGCCAAGTCTGTAAGCTTTTATACTCATAGCAACGTTCCATATATCTCCTGGACTGTCGCCATCTGCGCTTAAGTCAAGACCAATCTTAACCGCATCTCCTGGTGCAACTACGAAACAAACGTCCTCATCTGCTGTATCTGATGAGCTGGCTATGGTTCCGTTTGCGACTTCGTATACGTCTCCCTCATGTCCGTAGAACTCTACATTGGTACTGTTTGAGGTTATCCTAACAACTATGGTCACGTTCTCCCAAAGGTCGTTGCTTACTTCAAAGACTTCATCAAAGTTGTACTCACTTGCTGGGCTTATTCCGTTTCCATATCCTGGATAGTTTGGATTATTGACTGAGAAGTCAATTACTAGAACGCCGGTTACGTTATCTATGTATGCATAAGGTTGCAGTGGTGTTAAATCAATTAGCTCGTCATCGTCCGGGACAATGTGCCAGTGGACGCTTCTGCTTGCATTGTAATCACTAAAATTGGCCCCCGCACCGAGCACGAGACCAAAGGCCACTAAAAGGCCGAAAATTCCAAGTGCTAACTTTTTCACTTTTTTCATCTCCTTGTTTTTCGGAGCCCCCTTAAATAGGGACTTCAAAGAGAATCTTTGCAATTGTTGTATATAGGTAATTAGAATATTCAAAAGGGTAATCGGTAATTACTTTTCCCTTTTCACAATCCTTTTCTCCTTCATCCTTTGAATAAGGGACAACGCCAAAAATACTGTTGAAATAATAAATCCCTCCCAGCTCTGAACATAATAGCTCATAGCTGCTGAGCTAAGTGCGAGTATACTGTAAACACTTGCCCATCTTATGTCGTTTTTATTTACAATCTCCATGTAGACATCAACATTTTCAGGAATCTGGATGAGCTTAATAGTTCCATGCTTAAATTCTATTATCCCCTCTCTCTCCATCTTTGGAATGTGGGTTTGTGTTAGGCTTACATAAACGCTTTTCCTGTGCTTTCTGTCTGTATTCCCTTCTTTTTCTGCAATGTATTGTACAAGCTCCCTAAGCTCCGCTTTTCCGTTGCACTTTTGGAGGTATTCGATGATTAACATTCTCCTATCATTCCCTAGAATCATGGCAGAGGTGGTCATTGGCATCACCTTAATCGATAATGCCGTCGATGATTGGCGTTAATATAATACACCTCTATCACGTTTTCTTTGATGAGGTCCCTAAGCACTCTCTCAACTTTTTGTCTCGTACAGTCAATCCCCCTCTCATTAAGCTTCCTAGTAAGAATAGCAACAGTAGAATAACCTTCCCTACGCAGAATACCGATAATATCCTCTCTAAGATTTTGCTTCATATTACTCACCTTATAGTATTACTGCTCTCTCATACTATAAATACCTTCCTAAAAAGTTTAATTTTCGAAAAATCAGAAATTTTGTGCTGTAATTTGGCTAAAAAAAGTCTACGGTGTTTTTATTAGTTGATAATCCTTTGTTTCCCAAACAAAGTGTTTTAGAAAGTTTTTTATTTTTTGAAAAATTTCCAATGTTTAATAAATGCTGTCCATAATCGGCATAATGATTCAATTTAGATGAGCAATTATTAAACTAAAATTCAGTCATCAACTTACGTAGCCATGTATTGCAAATAGACATACAAAAATTACAATGGTTCGAATGCCCACAATTAAACGTAACAAGAAATGGGATTAGGAACATCTGGAGCCCGGGTTGATGGTAGCCCCGCGGGGATTCGAACCCCGGTCGCGGGATCCAGAGTCCCGCATGCTTGGCCGCTACACCACGGGGCTGTACCCATGAACATTCACACGATGAAGGTTTTTAAATTTTACCCCTTCCTTTCCCTCTTTAGGTTTTTTCATGCCCTTCATACGCCCCCTGAATTTATGCAAAAGCAAAAATTTATATTTTTCTCCCGTGTAATCACTACTGGGGGTCTCAATGGACTTCGCCCTCTTTATGGAGAGATATGGCTACAAGATCCTGATGCTGATTGTTGGCGCCGCTGTATTAGGAGTCATACTTGCACCCTTTGTGATGACTTTCTGGGCCTTCAGCAGTGGCGGCATTGTGGCCGCGGTTATCGCGGTAATAGTGTTCGCAATAGGCATTGCATTGATGGTCGTCCCGAAGTTCTGGAATTTCGCTGACAAGATGAGGCAGACTCACATTATTGAAGACTGGAACGAGAAAAAGTGAGACTCTGCAAGGGATAAGAAAGCAAATTTCATGCCAGTGAACAACCTTTGCTGGCGCAAAGCTTGACCAAGCAAACTCTTCTAGCGAAAAGTTTGATCAAAAAGTTCTGACTCTTAGGATTGGCAAGAATGAGTTTATATGTTTTCGACAGGACGCTTGAACAAAGTAAAAGCGGCGCTTGCGCAAGCAAGGACTGATGGCGGGCCGGGCGGGATTCGAACCCGCGACCACCGGGTTAAAAGCCCGGTGCTCTGACCAGGCTGAGCTACCGGCCCTCGCTTAGGGATAAGCTAATGTCATTTTATAAGCTTTACTGTTGGTTAGCTCTAGTAAAAAGTTTATCAAAGGTGGTAGGCTAGTATCCTAGTTTTACATTTCTTCAAAGCTTTGGTGTAGAAAAGTTTGTTTGGCGCCCGGGTCGGGATTTGAACCCGAGTCGCGGGAGTGACAGTCCCGCATGATGGGCCGGGCTACACCACCCGGGCGCTTTGAGTGGCCGGCGGCGTCCCCGGTTTCCCGCCCCCTCTCGGAGGGCAGTACACCCGGGATCGCTGGCGGGCTTAACTTCC
>NZ_SNUI01000014.1:0-24571 GCF_012027375.1 Thermococcus sp. LS2
GCTTCTGGTAGTTTTTCCTCTTTTCGTTTAGCCCTGAGCCGATATCTTTGAGGATTTCAATGTCCCAACCTTTCTCTTTTGCGAATTCTTTTATTGTTTGGACTTGTCTGTTCAAATCGTCTTTTTGAGTTCTGCTTGAGACTCTTGCATATCCGATTATCTTCCTTTCCTCTTGAATCCCAAGGATCCTCTTGATTTCGCTTTCTGGAATTCTCCTTCGCCCACCAACTGTTCTGACAACTCTAATTTTTCCTTGTTTGTCCCAATTCTGAAGCGTTTTTACAGTAACTCCAAGGATTTTCGCGGCTTCTTTTAGAGTATAATGTCTCTCCATGCTATCCCTCGATATAGAGTACACGCTCATCCTTTATATATTTTTCCATTATTTTCTATGAAATTATACAAAAAGAAGAACAGTTAGAAACGGCATTAAGAAACATGAAAAGCTTTATTCTCCAATAGTATAGCATATTCTAAAAGAGAAAATTAAGGAATTAAACCGTGCGTGCTTTTTTCCTTGAGCTGAGCGAGGACGAAGAAGAGAAAGCTTGGGAGGAAATTGCTTCCGAGATTGAGAGAGCTGATGAAGTGAGAATCCCTGAGTCCTTCATGGGAGAAATGGCAGTACCACAATTGAGATAAAAGCCAAAAGAAATGCTCTCATCTGAATGCCCTGAAGTTTTCTCCTCTCAGCTCTTCTCCTCTCGTCATCCACAGATAGAACTTCTTCCACGGCCTCAGCTTCTCGAACTGCTCGAGGTCATAAGCCGACAGCGTGAAGATATTCCCCGAAGCTATCACAATCAACTTCTCCCTCGTCCTGCTCGCAGCAACGTTAAGCCTGTTCGGATCGTAAATGAAGTCAAAAACCTGCATCAAGTACGCCGGGTCGCCAGAGGTCATCGAGACAATTATCACGTCCCTCTCCCCTCCCTGGAACCTCTCCACAGTGTCAACATCAACCCTATCACCGATATATGACTTCACGAGCCTCTTCTGAGCCCTGTAAGGGACTACCACTCCAACACTAAGTCCCTCGGGGATAGCTTCAACAAGCTTCGCCACAAGCTTTGCTTCCAGCTCGTTCATCTTTGTTGAGGACAAATCATTGTGCACAATGAGCACCACCGGATAGCGTGGGTCAAGAACCCAGCCAATCCAATCATTTCTTTTGGCTACTTCCTCCAACAATCTCAGCTTCTTCTCATCCTTTTTCTTTCCGCTCACAAGCTCTATGCCGTCAAAGCGGTAGAAAAGCTCAGTATGTAGCCTTGCTGATGCCTCAGGAAGTCTGTAGGTTACCCTAAGCTTGTGAACCGGCAGTACAGCGTCCTTATCAACACCCCACTCTGGCGGTTCCCTGCCCAGCAGTTTCTCGAACCTCCTAAGTTCTCTACCCTTGAGCTCGCCTCTAAGGAAGCGGACAAAATTTATAGCTGAAAGGAAGGGAAGATGCTCTTCTATCGTCTTCCTGTCCTCGAGCTCCCACTCGTGAACCTGTATTGGCTGCATCTGCCTGTGATCTCCAACAAGGAGAACCTGCCCCTTAGCTGGAGCAGTCGCTAGGAGAAACATAGGTAAATCCATCATGCTGGCCTCATCAACCACGACCAGATCTGCTTTTCTCCAGTCCACCAGCTTCACAAGGGTCTGGGGCGTTGCAAAGAGTATCCTAACACTCCCCCTGCCGGATATGAAGAAACCCAAGGTCTTCTGGCCCCCGCCAAAGTTCAGCTTCTCAAAAACGAACCCAACGTTGAGCCCATCAAGCTCTCTTTTAATGCTTTCCACGGCTTCCTCACTGGCCAAGCCTCTAAGAAGCTCCACATTTTCTAGCTCTGGAATTGTGGGCTTGAGCTCTTCCAGAAGCTTGGCCGTCCTTATCAGAGCCTCATTTACAGCCCTGTGAGAAACTGCAGTGACGAGAAAGAGCGCATCCCTGCCCCGCTTCACGGAGGAGTATGCTCTGGCAAGTATTGCGGGAGCTATTGCTCCAGACGTTTTGCCCGTGCCGGGCGGTCCCTGGAGAGTGACAAGGAAGTTATCGACATCTCTTACAAAATCCTTTTGCTCTGTGTTGAGGTTTCTAACTTTCTCCAGCTTTCTCAAGAACTCTTCAATGTCATCCTCTCGCCAGATGCTTATTTTGAACGGGTTGGCATCTTCAACCCTACCGACCGAGTAAATGGCGTTCAGCTTCTCGTATATGCAATGCCTCTTCCCATTCAGTATGGCTTCCAAAATGTCATAAGCCCTTGACATGCCAATCTCATCAACGGGTTGGTCGAGGACTATAATATCTCCGGGTTTTATGGAAAATCCACCTATCCTCAGCTTGCCCTTCTCGTAGGAGAAGCCATCGTGGGGGAATATGAACCTCCCGCTTCCGAGTCTTCCTATAAGCTTGACCTCCACATACCCCTCATTGTGGTCTATGAATATTACGGTGCCCAGTGGGGAGCGCCTCACTACCTTAGCTGGATCATCGCTCCCAAAGGCATCAAATGGGGTTACGGCCACCCAAGAACCCTCGTCAAGGTCAATGAGAACTTCATCCTTCGAGTAGGGTTTCCAGCCCTTGGCATCTGGCAGAATTATCCTTCCCGTTATAGTGCAGTCTCTTCCACTCCCTATAATCTCTTCAACCCTTATGACGGCTGTCTTTTCAAGGTGTGCCCTAAGCTGTAGTGGTAGCCTGTGATAGGACTCAAGCTGTCTCTTTCTTGCTGAGAACTCAAGCATCTGGTACTCCACGAGAACACCTGCTAGGCTCACTTCTCCCAAGTCAAAGTTCTCAAGCTCCCTCAAACTTATCGGCTCCTTCGGCACCCAAGCGTCCTTTGTCCGCTCGGGTATCCTCCTTTCTATGTGCCTCACCGCGAGCGCCATCTGCTCCAGCATGTCGAGCAGGCTTTTCTTTTTCTCCTCCAACAGAGCTCGCCAGAAGAATGTGAAGGGGATCTGCTCATCCTCTCTCCTGAAGACAGGGTAAAATGTCCTTCCACTCCCAAAGTTTTCTTCCACCATGCTATATAGCTTGTCGAGCCTTATCTCATCTCTTTTCTTCTCGGCGAGGAACTTGAAGACGTCTTCAAGATCCTCCACGGTCTTCCACTTGAATCCGAACTGGGGAGCCACGAGTAGTATTCCCAAGCCTGGGGGAAAGCGTAGTGCATGCCTCGCTATTAACTCATCCTTTATCAGGGAGTAGCCCTCTTGATCTATCGCCCTCCTGAGGCTGAGGAATGCTCTCACAGCTTTGCTTCCGTAAAGCTTTGGATGCCTCTTGACGGCCTCCATCAGAGCATCTCTGTGGAACCTGCTGTAGAAGTAGATGTGGATGAATGCATCATCTTCTTTGCACTCTTTCACTTTTCCTCTTATTCTGTATCTCTCGCCCTTTAGGTTTGGGGCAACTTCCCTAATAGCCTTGAAGAGTCTGGCAAAGAACCTCTCGAGCATCTGTCCTTCAAGCTTTTCTCCGGTTTCAGGATCCATCGGGGGCTCATTTACTAGGTCTGCAAGAACTTCCCTTTTCCCTGTCCGCGTGTTCTCGACGACGGCGGAAATCCCGAGAAGCGTCTCAGTCAAGGGGCTCTGCTCAATAAAAACATAGACTCTTACGAGCGAACCTTCCGGGTAATTCTCGGGGCACCTGCCTTCACAAGTATCCTTAGGTAGATTGTAACCTGTCCCGGGGATGAACTCGGGCCAGACGGTATCCTCTGGATTTCTGTCGAGCTCCCTCTTTATAACTTGTGCCAGCCTGCAGAGCTTGGGAAGGTTTGCAATGTCTGCTTTCCTCATTATCTCGGCAACGACTTCAGGCTTTCTTGCCTTTGGCTCCCGGAAATCCGTTGGCCATGTTGAGGGGAACTCGAAGAGCTCTGCTAGGTCGTCTATTGTTTTCACACCAGCTTTTCTGAGGGCTTCCTGATGACCTAGGGGTATGCCAAGAAGACCGAGGCTTCTCTTCTCGACAGCTTCTTTTATGCAGATGGGCTCGAAGGGGCACTCAGCGCACTTTGCAGTGAGCCATAGGTCGGCCTTTTCCTTCATCAGAGCCTTTGCAAAGGGGCTTTCATCTGAAAGCTTCCCTTCGAGAGTCATTATGTACTCTTCAACGTCTTTTGGATACTCTAGGTTTTCTGGGGGCCAGTTGAGTGAGATTCCTTTGGTTACGACAGCCAGCCTTATCTTTCCACTAATTCCGGACTCCTCGAGAACTTGGGCTAGAAGGTGGGCATAGGTCACGGCTTGGAAGCGGTGTGCCAGCTTTTCTTCCTTCGTGAACTTGGCCTCGAGGAGATAAAAGGTTTCCCCATCTCGCACGATGAAGTCAGGCCTTCCGCTCACGGTGAAGGTTCCTATTCTCCCCCTGAGGTAAGGCTGGTAGATGACGAATTGCCTATCAAGCTCGAGGAGTTCCTTGACCTTTTCAAAGCAGTTTTCCTCAGAAGAGTATGTGGTTATGTTTTCTGGGAAGAATCTTCTGAAGAACTTCAGTGTTATTGGGTGTTCATCCTCCCTGAAGAAGCCGTAGAATTCTGCGTTTGGCAAAAGCTTTCTAAGCTGCATGAGGAGTTCAAGCTCGAAGTTCTGGCCCCATCTCACGAGGGTTTCATCTGCCTTCTCCTTTGCCTTCAGGATGTGCTGGTATTTCTCGAGTTCTCCTCTTTTGGCCATGAAGAGCAGTCTCACATAGTTTGGACATTCGTGAAGTTCAAAGAATCTCGCTATCTCACTGGGGTGAAGAGTTAGGGTCATTGTGACTCTCCCATTAGTTATGTGTGACTAATATTTTTAGTTTTTTCCAAGGCTCGTGTCTCTAACAGCTTTCTAAGTTTTATTTTCTCATAAGATCTATCAAGGACTCTCCTTTGCAATATTGGTGATATCTACCCTAACTTGGGAGTAACAGTAAAAGAGGAGGGGCAGGAAATAGAATCATACCTACTTATAAAGTAGCTTCCAATTTTCCTTAGCTTTTGTTTAATAGACACTTTATTACCGCGTGTCTTTCAGATAATTAGAGATTGACGTCTCACTAATCTGCTTTATTTCAAACCTTACAGGAAAATTATACTCCTCGGTCTTCCTACGTGGAGTACTATCTCCAGACACTACAATCATGGGAAGTTTTACTTCGAAATGCTTTCTTTCTACAAATTTCCTTAAATCTTCTAAAGCGGCATTGATTCCGGCTTTCTCTAATTCTATTGGGATAGGAAGTTCAATATCAAAATAATAAGAGAAAAACTTAAGTGTCAAATTGAGAATAAGAACGAAGTCTGGACTGTTTCGTTTATAGTTAGGGATTAAATTGAGAGGTTTTATCTTCACAGTTATATCTTCATTGTTTATGGCATCTATTAGGGTTGAATAAAAGTCATCTTCAGGTTTCATATCCCAATTCCTCCATTAGGACTTTTCTGAGCATTGGCTTTATCCTTCCAAAAAAGCGTTTTAATGTTTCAGAGCTTACATCTTCGGGAATCTCTTCGTCACTTGTAATGGATCTTATAATTTTTTCAAAATCTTGTCCTATGTAGTTTTTGGCTTCTTCTTTATATTTCTCTAATAGTGTTTTCCTTTCTGGATAATTCCCTGGGATGTCTGAACTCTGAAACTTCTTATTATAAAGTATCCAGTGGTAACTTTGAATTTCTTTTTCCATTTGCTCATATTCTCTCAATGCCCGTTGAACCTTATTATGCAAATCTTGCAGACTCTCAGAGCTTCTAAATGTGTCTATTGGATACTTAACACTTTCCAGTGTATTTAGACTCTCCCATACTCTAATTACCATCTCGGCATTTTCTTTTGACGATAAATCAACGGTTGAGACATAATTTAATATACCCTCTAAGGCTTCTGCGAATTCATCTTTGTCTGATAAATCCCGTATTGTTTCTTTGGACTTTTCAAGATAATCGTAGGCTTTTGGAAATTCCTCTTGACAAATCTTTTTGCACCTTTTAATATCTTCCTCGATTTTCTCAATTGGTATAATTCTTCCTGGCAGGTACTCCCCTATCAACTCTTTCCAGTATTTTAGCTCTGAAATTAACTGATTGTGCTTGGTTTTAACTTCCTTTAACTTCTTTTCAAGTTCTGCATTTACTTCCTTGATAGTAACTGATTCTACATTTAGTGGACTTTCTGTGTACTTTCTTATCTCTTTCAATAGTTTATCGATGCTACTTATTAGACTTAGGTCCTCTTCATTGTCCCTAATGGTTATTTCGGGAATCTCTGATTCTATGCTGTTGATAATCTTCAACTTGTCCTTAACAGTATACCAGTCCTTCTTACTATCTACGTATGCGCACAATAAGTAACCTACGGCTTTTATATTCCTAATCTTCTTGACAAGTATGTTGAAATCATTATCAGTTTTGAAGTAACCAACTAAGTATTTAACTCTCTCTATTTTGCTATTTAGTATCCAGAAATGAGCGTGCTTGGCTAAATATTGGAAAAGCTTGTCCATATCCATTAGGACTTCCTTGAGCTTCTTAAGTTCCTCAATAAACTCGTCTATTCTATCATCTTTGAACAATTCATCATTGAGTCCTTCTACGTTAACACCAAGCTTCTCGAGTTCCCTTTTTCTCTTATGTATTAGGGGCTTATCAATGCTTTCTTCTAGTTCCCTGACATATTCTCGGATATCCTCCTTGCTGAAATTTTTCTCAAATTTTGGCAAATACTCTCTGTCGCTTTCCTCTAACTTATTTATTCTCTCCATTAAATGTTCCAACTTCCCATTAATTTGTTTTATCTCCAAGAGGTCAGAATTTAGCTGGTTTATTATGGCGGTGACATCTGTCATATTACAATCCCCCCTCAACTAAATCATGTTTCATCAGGATACTCTCAAACTCCTCAAGTTGTTTGTTGATATTATCTAAAATACTCTCTACTCGCCTAAGCTCATTTATTCTTTCGATAACGATATTCATAACGTTTTCAATCTCAATTTCTTTGCCTTCAAATTGTTTGAGAAGCTTGAGTTTCTCTAAGATTTGTTCCCTGTTGGATACATATTGGCGTAATCTTGAGTCATTCTCTAACAAGTCAACAACTCTGTTTATATACACTTCCAATTCATTTAATTTCTTGTCTATTCCTTTTAACTTCTGATAGAGCGTCTTAATAACTTCCCCGTTCTTTTCACATAATCCCTCTAAATAAATTTGTAATATATGCCTCCCCAGTTTGCTCTCAAATCCTGAATCTACTAATTCACGAAGCTCTTCAAATGCTTTTGCGGAGTCCATAATTTTTCTCTCATCTTTGTTGTCATATATTATGTTTAGTTCAAACTCCCTCCTAATTCTCCCATCTATAGCACTTATTTCTTCTATTTTTTCCGCTATCTCGTAGTGGAACCTATTTATTGCCCTTGGAAGTCCCGAATCGTCGAACTCATTTCTAACAGCCCTCCAGAATGCCTCAAGCAGTCTTTCTTTATTGATATCTCCGTTGCCGAGTTTCTTAAAATCTTCTAACAGTAATATTCTTGCGAGCTGTTCTAATGATTTTTTATCTTTCTCACTCCAGAACATTCTAACTTTCTCTATTATATTTGTGTCTTCACCTTTACCTCGAGGCAACAAATCGTCTGCAACTGTTGGATAACCCTTTCTTGGCATTAACGATGACAGTCCTCCACCTCGTTTGCTCCCAAATAACTTGGCAAGTTTTGAAAGTTTTTCTTTGTCTTTTATAGGTATAGGATAAAAAGCAAGAGCCAAACCTGGAACAACGATTTTGTCCTCTTTGACCTGTTTATCTCCCCACGAGGACTCTGCTCCGGGAAGCACCCTATCTTCTTCAAAAAATATTCTTAACCTGCTTTTAAGTACATCTTCGGTTTCTTCAATATACTCTTTTAGACTCGAGTAATAAAGGTAGAATCTTCTCTTCATGAGTTTATCATCGGTATCCTCAATGTCGCTTTTTACTACACGTATGTCAATTGGTGGATTATATTTTCCTTCCTTATAGATACTAAGCATGAAGTCTCTGAGCATAGCTGACAAAGGTCTAATATCTAATTTCCCCTGTTCTATTAGCCACTCAAGCAGGCTGTTCTCTCTTAAATCTTGTTTATGTTTCTCAAGTTCTTCGCTTGAAAGTATAATTATAAGATATTTCCCATCTGGAATTACCTTATTCTTGAATTCATCAGTCTTGGTGTATTCTATAAAGTCCATATAAGACGCAAAGAATAATACATTGTCTTTAATCTTACAGAATGGTTTTCTGATGATACCCAATCTTTCTTTTACTTCTGAAGGAGGAGAGAATATTATTGGATTAATAGTGGGAAATGGGAAAATATCCCTAAGTTCCTTTATTTCAAAGGGAAATCTCTTTGGAAGGTTTCCTAGTTCTACGCCTCCTAATGTAGACATTTTGTACATTAGTTGTCCTTTTATGTTTTCTTTTTCAATCTCCTCATAACACTTCGATATAATCGTTTTTAGTTTTTCTTGTTCATTTTCTAATAATAGATCTAACGCCAATTTGAAGAACTCCCCAAATTCCCTCTGGGGTATATATGCTCGAAAGTCTTTATCAGATATTAATGTTGTTGCCATTTTGATATAATATGCAATACTTAATGAATCTTCATTAGAAGTCTTAAAGACTTCTGATATTATGTTTGCGAGTTTCCCTTCGTCAAGTTTTTTTACATCCATAATTAATCCAAATTCTCCTGTTTCATCCTCAATGGGTGCTAAGTCAATTAAATATCGAATTTTTGTGTTGTCTTTTATGCAATCAAAATTTACAGCAGGAACGGAAGACACACTCTGCCCAATTCTGTCTAGTTCTTCCAGCTCTCTACGTATTTCATATACGCTGTTATTTGGTGAGAGACTTTTAATGACTTCTACATTTTTGATAATGTGCCTCGCTTTCCCTCTTGAAATCCACCAGAGGGCATTGGCTTTTCCTGCTGATAGTCTATATTTTTCTCTTAAGTATTCTACGCTTGCTTGAGGTATTGTAAACTTTTTAACCCGGGTTTCATCAGCTCCTCCTAATTCATAAACTCCAGAGGGAGCCAAGGATAAAAACTTTAAGTAGCTTCTGTCCTCTAGCCACTCCCTGAGTGGGCTTAAGTCGTCAGTTTTTATTTTCTTTTTGAGACTTTTATACTGTCCCTCTAATTCATCTACCAAAAGAACTATTTTCTCGCTTTGATGTATTTTCCCTCTATTTTCAATTAAATAATTCAACAAATCCCATTTTAGGCTTCCTTCGCTACACTTTAGAATTTTCTTGAGCTCATTATAGTGGTTTTGTTCAAAGAGTATCCTAAAGTTATCTACAAATTCATTAACGTGTTCCTTTAATCTTTGGGGAGTTGTGCCTTCAGGGATGTTTTCAAATAAGTCTTCTGCAAAAACATAAATGGGCAAAATTCCTAAATCTATCGACTTTTTGAATATTTCAATCAACAATTGAGTTTTACCACTACCAAAAACTCCAACCACTAAGTAGGAAAAATTTTTCAGATTACCAGAAATATACTCATTAAGGACATCATTTATGTTTCTAATTAAAGATTCATGTTTTTCTGATAGATTTTCCCACCTTTGATTAATACTAGCCACAATCCCATTCATTCCTTGCCACCCAGTTATAAATTATTATGGCTAGCATTAAAAAAATTTTGAATTTTATAGTTACAATATATTTTCTAAAGAGCACTCTAGTTCTCATTACCACTTAAAAGCCTCGCCCTTTAGGGTGGGGATGCGGTAATTCTAAGTTCAGCTTCTTAGCATCTAGACCTTTATGAGTTTTGCTGTAGCAATGGGACTCTGGGAGGTGTTCTTTGGAGTGCGGCTCCTTAAAATCAGGTTTTAAGACCGGGTTTTGGAGCCGTATAGTGGTAGTGGAGCTAGCCTTCCGATACGGCGAGGCTGGGAAAGTATCGTGGGGGCCTTAGCCAGTAGCTGGGCTGGCGCTCCCGTCCGCTCAAGCAGACGTAGCTCAGGCTGACCTCAAGAAACTTCGCCCTTCAAGACGAGGAGCATCATACTTTACAAGGGTAAAGACAGCAACTTTACAAACATAAAAGAGTGGAGAATTTATTTAAGACTAGCTGTTAATAATATATTACTATGACCGATGGGTATAAATATCAGTTGTTTCTACTTACTCAGCGAGGTGGTGCATGGTGGAAGAGCTATGTGTGGTTATTGCGCTAGCGGAAGATACCAAGAAAGCTCACAGAGGTAGAGAGGCACTTCTGGCAGCAATAGGGGAACTCACTGCATAGAGGTGGTGCCCTTGGAGAGGGGAATATTCCCTCGGGATCTGGCAGAAGAGCTTGCTGAGCTGGATGACTATAAATTAGACTTCACCTCCACCATCCGCCGTGCAATTGGCTTAAAAATCGCCAAGACCGGCGAGATTCCTACCATAGCCCACGATCTCGGCCTACATAAAGTCTTTAGCATAATGAAAGATGCTGGACTTATTGACGAGGAATGCTGGGGAGCAGGGACATTACTAGCATACTGTGAGAATTCCTCCGTTGCCCAACTTTACCTAATACGCTACGCCGGCAGAATTCCTATTGAAAAGCTCACAAGGCTAGCAAGGGCTGCATACGAAGAGTACCAGTTCTCTCGCTTTGCTGAAGAATACAAGAGGGCAAAACAGGAAGCAATTGAGTGTGCTCGGCGGATACTCCTAATGGACAAAACCATTCGTGGGATGATAGGCACGTGGGTGGTCTGCGACATTAGGGGATACTTAAGATTCCTCGCCCGCAAAATTTCCGACAAAAAAGAAGACATCGAGGCTATAGTTCGAGCAGAGATGGAAAGGCTAGCAGTGTATGCATACAAGGAGCTTCACGACCCAATGCTCGCATGCGGGTTTGCAGGCATTCCAAGGGAGCTTGCAAGGCTTCTCCAGCTGGCAGTTGAAGAAGAAATCGTGCGGGAAATAGTTGAGGAAATTGCAGATACTATGGAGAAGGGAGGGCGAATAAAGTATGAGAACGTTAGTTACGTCGTGCTAGGACACTGGTCAGATGACTGGTCAGCGTATCCTCCCCCCGTTCCGCCGAGGGTTGTAGAGGACGTGGAGAGGGAAGACATCTTTAATGCAGTACTGGCCGAGCTGTTGCCTCCAATATCTCCTCGGATGTATGTAGAAGAGATAGGAGAGAATGATACGATATTTATCACCGTGGACAGTGACGACCTCCGCAGGCTTGTCTACCTCGCCGAGAAGATTGCCGGTAAGTGACTCTAATTTTTCTTTTTTAATATCTTAGGATAAAAAAAGATAAAGTAAAAAACAAAAACTCAGGAAGACGGCACTGGTAGCTTTAGTTCCTTCGCGAGCTTCTTGACGACATCAACAACAATTCTCACCTCTTCAGCATCCTCAATACTGTCAAGAGTCCTCTTAATAACTTGACAATACATACGGTATAATAAAATTACTCAAAATCGAAGTGCTTAAATACTCCTTACCATGATATTACTCAACGGGTGGTGCGGGATGAAGTGTGTGGATGGCTTTAGCTCCACATCTTGGAGGATTGCGGAAGGAAACCTCTATGAACTCAGAGAGCTTGGAGGCGAGCTCATCCTGCTAGTAGAGGCTATAAAGCACATTTATGGGGATTATCATACATTCTCCAAGGTAAAAAGTGCGGTGGAGAAGATGGCCCTGCTGTATTATCCTTACAGGGCCTTATCAGAGGGTAAAAAACCAGTACTTGCTTATGGTGAGAACACGACAAAACTATGGAAGGCTGTGCTGGCTAGTAAAGATCTAATTGATGAGAGAATAGAGGCCAAGTTCTTACTTCCAGAGGACTGGGACACGCCATTTACAAAGGGAATTCGCCACGATATCGCTTTCTACAGCAACAGTGTTAAAATCTACTGGAAGAGCAATGGCAAGATCCAAATCACGTACACACCGGACAAAGGAATATATGAGGCATTCACCGGTCTTCTTTTAAAGTTTGAGAAGTTCCTAGAATGCCTCTACAACGTGCTTGAGATTGACAGGGAGTTCAGTAACGTCATAGGATTCCTAAGCGCGTTTGAAGACCCAGATGATGAGCTGTGGACGAAAATTAGAAAGCTGATATCTCCTCTGGATGAAGAAGAAAGAGAAGCTGTGAAAGATGTCATAGTAAAATTAGAGCAACTTCTTGGCATTGTAAAAAATCTAGAGACTATGCGCAAGAGTAGATACCTCCAAGAGCCCCACATAGCGGTGAGAGCACTAGAATCCTTCCTTTCTGCCTTCTGACTTTCTTATATTATTTTGGCTCTTATTATCCCCTATATCTTTAACCAGTTGTCTGGTAGTGTCATTGGGTTCAGTCAGAAGCTTCTTAAGAATGGGAGAGGATAAAAATGTAATGGCCTTTTTGTGTTTCTGGATTGATTAAACTTGACGGGGTTTATTTTTAATCTTCGTGGAGTGATATCGTAGAATGAGCCGTTGTAAAAGAGGATTGCTCCCTTTCCTTCTGCTCCGTGGGATGTCCACTTCCATGTAGTGTAGCCAATGATAAATCCGTCTTTGTAAGGACAAATACAAGCTGAGGAAATATTTGAAAGGAATATTAGAGAACTCATCAAAAGGACTAGAATCTTTGCTTTTCTTAACATTATTGCTCCCTGTATGGAGGATTTCCCTGACACTTTAAATTATTTTTGTGGAAATGGATAAATACAAGTTTTGGCAAATTTGTTTTGTCTATTCTTCAAATCAGGGTTACGGAGGAGGTGAGGTTATGGGTAGGGAAGCTTCTGAGTTGAGAGCGTTGTTGAAAATGATTAGGGACTTTGGTGGTAGTGCTTCTTGGCCAGTGCTTGTGAATAACTGCAGCAAGTATGGGATCCAATTTCTTGACTTGAAGCTCTTGCTGGAGATTGCCAAGCAGAGAGGACTCATTAAAGAAGAGGCTGGAATTTATACATTGGTTAGGATTGTGAAGCACTGAAAGTGGATTAATTTTCAAAGTAGTTGAAAATTTAAATAGGCTAAGTTTATATTTTCTTGTGCTAATATTCTCTGGGTAACTATTATCTTGGGTGATAACTGTGGAGAGGAAATTAACAGAATATGTTAAACTCAAACAGAATAAAACTGTCACAAGAGAAGAGCTTGAGAGGGTTCTGAAGAAAGCCGCTGATTTAATCAGGACTCGTGTTGATTATAAATACATCCTCCTCTTGCTCTTCTTGAAGCGTTTGAGTGATGAATGGGAGAAAGAGTTTGAGAGCTATGTGGAGAAACTCGTGAAAGAAGGACTTGATAGGAAAACAGCTGAGAAGATTGCACTTCAGGATAAGAGTGCCTACACAATAGCTTATCCCTCTGAGTATCTCTGGAGGAAGCTTAGAGAGAAAGATATTGAAAAGCTCCCGCAGAATCTCTCGGAGGCATTGAAAAAGTTAGCGGAGCTTAATCCTAATTTGAGAGGTGTTGTTGATAGATTTGACTTCATGGAGTTCATGCTCCACAGAGACAATGCTGAAATTCTAAAGCAGCTTTTTGAACTCTTCAGCGGTTTGGACTTGAGGAATGCTTCTCCAGATGTTTTAGGCGATGCCTATGAGTGGATTTTGAGGTATTTTGCTCCTCAGAAGGCCAAGGAGGGAGAGGTTTACACACCGAGAGAGGTCATCAAACTTTTGGTTGAAATCCTTGATCCTAAGCCTGGTGAAGAGGTTTATGATCCAGCATTAGGTTCTGGTGGTATGCTGATTGGCAGTTATCTCCACGTTAAAGAGAAATTTGGTGAAAGTGAAGCTAAGAAGCTCTTCCTCTATGGGCAGGAGGTTAATCCAACGACTTACGCCATTGCCGAGATGAACATGATGATTCATGGAATTAAGGATGCAAAGCTTGCCGTGGGAGATACACTCCTGAGACCTGCCTTCAAGGAGGGTGAAAAGCTGAAGCGCTTTGATGTTGTTATTGCTAACCCACCTTGGAATCAGGATGGCTATGGAGAGGAAACTTTGAAGAAAGCAGAGTTTAGAGAGGAGCGCTTTAAGTACGGTTACCCACCAAACAATTCAGCGGATTGGGCTTGGATCCAGCACATGCTTGCAAGTGCCAAGGACAATGGCAGGATTGGAATAGTCATTGATAACGGTGCATTATTCAGGGGTGGAGCGGAGAAGAGAATAAGGTCAAGAATTGTTAAGGAGGATTTGCTCGAATGCGTCATTTTGTTGCCAGAAAAGCTGTTCTACAACACTGGAGCGCCGGGAGCGATAATGATTTTCAACAAAGCCAAGCCGAAAGAGAGGAAGGGAAAAGTTCTCTTTGTCAATGCTTCGCTTGATTATGAGAAGCATCCAGAAGTTAGAAAGCTGAACCGCTTGGGAGAGAAGAACATTGAGAAGATTGTGAAAGCTTATGAGGAGTTTGAGGACGTTGAGGGCTTTGCAAGGGTTGTAAGCTTGGACGAGATAAAGGAGAACGACTTTAACCTGAATGTTACGCTTTATGTCTTCCCAATGGAGGAAGAGGAGGAGATTGACGTTAAAGCCGAGTGGGAGGAGCTGAAGAAGATTAACGAAGAGCTTGCTGAGGTTGATGAGAAGATTGAGGGGTATTTGAAGGAGTTGGGGTATTAGGAGGCATATATATGGAAAACTCTTGGGACATTGAGCAGAAGTTTAAACAATTATGCGATAGGATAGATAAAAAGCTGAAAAAATTAGAATTTGATAGAGAATTTGATCAATTAATTTGTCAGTTTGAACAAGAATTTCAGACAGTAATAGAAAAATATAGGCAAAGAGGAGATATAATTAATGCAACATATGTTGCAACAAATTTTTATAGCAGATATAGTGTCTGGCAGGCAAACAAAAATGATGTAACTTTCATTGCCTCATTTTTAAAATTATTATACTTTTGGATATTGAGATATAACCTAAAGCCATATAACTATGAAACATTTGTTAATCAACTAAATGCGTTTTTATGGTATAAGAAAATAATTAAGGAATATATTGGAGTAGAAAAACAAAAAATGATAAACGATATAAACACACGAAACATCTCGTATAATTTTAAACTCTTTAATGACCTAGATAAGCTATTATTGGATAATGGAGAGCTTAATGAAAATTTGAAAAAAGATGAGAGGTTTAATGAAATCATGTACTGGTTATTAAGGTTGCAGGCATATTATACTCTCGGTAGTATCGACAGGGAATATTCTTTTCATAATTTGCAACATTTAGAAGATAGCCTTAATGAATTTAAACAAGTAATAAATGACTTTATTGTACAACCAGAAAGCAAATTTTATTTAAGTTCGGTTATTTATGAGGGTATATTTAGGATCTATAAAAGGAAGCTATTTATTGAGCTTAAAAAACGAGATAGAGACTATGAACAGATTAGGAATTTTATAAATGCTTGCAAAGATCACGCAAAGGCTGCGAAAAAGTTCTATAAAAAATTCATAAAAGAACTCGAAAAGAAAAACAAAGACGTAAATAGTCTTACCTATCACAATCTGGCTCTTGCTCATGAAATTGATTACCTGATGGCTGAATACCTTGAATTTTTGTATGCAAAAAAGAGATTAATTAAAGCAATAAAAAAGCTTGGAGAAATAAAAACCCTGCTAATAAAGGAATTATTCAACAATAACATTGAGTTTAAGGATAAGAAACACTTAAAAGCTATTTCTGTTGAATATTCTCTGTTATCTGTCTATCTAAAGTTATTAGCATTATATGCGGATATTGCTAATATTCAAAATACAATTCCTGCGGAGTATGATAAGTGGGTATTTGAGCTACTTGATAATATTAAGACAGGAATTGGTCAGTTAATAGATCAATTTTACAAATATCCAAGAACATTAGATTTACAGTATGAACTAAAATTATTTCCAAGGACCTTTATAGGCGGATTCTCTGATTATATTATCTACTATCTCCTTGATTATATAAAAACTAAGAGAGTGCTTATCGAACCTTCACGCGAGTATCTTAGAAAGCCTATTCAGCTTATTAATGAGGTTCTCGAACAGTCTTGTGAAGTTAAATTCAGATATAAACCCTCAACGTCTACTTCAAAAGATCCTGACCTTGATATTGTCATATTAAATAGGAACTATAACTTAATAGCCATTTCTGTTAAGAATGGACACTTAAAAGGAAATTTTGGGGATATAAAACGTGAATTTAGCTTAGCTAAGAGGGAGGGATTTAGGAGTTTTGTCTTGGTGGTAAATTTCCTTAAGAATATTGATCTTATTCCAGAAATTAACAATTTAAAACAAGAGCTTACTTATAAAGGTGAAGGTATGAACGTCTATATTGTAGATTTAAAGGACTTTGTTGAGTGTTTAATCAAGAATATAGAGGATAAAGACCAAGAGTTTTCACTTCCATTTCCTAAGGATGAACTTTTGTATTCTTTGGATTATTATTGACGGGGTGAATCCAATGCAAACTAAAACCAAGCTCAAAAAGACCCCAATCGGCGAGATTCCTGAGGATTGGGAAGTTGTTAGGTTAAAGGATGTTGCGAAAGAAATTTTAACTGGAGCAACCCCCTTGCGTTCAAGAAGAGAATTTTGGGAAAATGGTACAATTCCTTGGTTAACAAACGAAGAAGTTATGGATGGGAAAATAAATTATATTTATGATACCAGTGAAAAAATAACAGAGTTAGCTCTAAAAAAGACAAACGTAAAACTTATTCCCCCAGATTCTGTAATCCTGTCTTTAACGGCATCTGTTGGTAAAGTAGCAATAAATAAAATACCTATTACAACAAATCAACAGTTTAATAGTTTTGTGTTGAACAAAAAGAAAGTTTTTCCTGAATTTTTGGCATATTATTTTATATTTGCCAAAAAGAGAATCGAATTATTGGGAGGGACTACAACCTTCAAATTTATAAGCAAATCTAAAATCTCGAATTTCTTACTCCCCCTCCCACCCCTCCCAGAACAGAGGAAAATCGCCGAGATTCTGAGAACTGTTGATGAAGCGATTGAAAAGACCGACCTGGCAATCGAGAAGACGGAGCGCCTTAAGCGCGGCCTGATGACGAGGCTTTTGACGAGGGGAATAGGGCACGAGAGGTTCAAGAAGACCGAGCTGGGCGAGATCCCGGAGGAGTGGAGAGTTGTAAGGCTTGGAGATGTTGCTAGTTCGTTCCAGTATGGTCTATCCACTAAGTTGAAGGACTCTGGCAGGTATCCTGTCATAAAAATGGATAGCATCTTAAACGGCAAAGTCCTGCCAATTAATCTAAAATATACCGACCTTGACGAGATCACGTTCAGGAAATATAAACTGGAAAAAGGAGATGTTCTCATTAACAGGACTAACAGTTATGAACTGGTTGGCAGAACTGGCGTTTTTATGCTTGAGGGAGACTACGTCTTTGCCTCTTATCTAATCCGCCTAAAACCCAACTTGAACGTAGTTGATCCCATGTTCCTAACGCTTTACTTAATTTTTGCGGGGAATAGATTGCGTCAATTAGCCACGAGAGCGGTAAGCCAGGCGAATATAAATGCATCTAACCTCAAAAAATTCAAAATCCCCCTCCCACCCCTCTCCGAACAAAAACAAATCGCCGAAATTCTCATGACAGTTGACAGAAAGCTCGAACTCCTAAGGCAGAGACGGGAGAGGCTTGAAAGAGTTAAGAAGGGTCTGATGAAGGACTTGCTGACGGGAAGGAGGAGGGTGAAAACATAATGCTCGACCTATCCTCTTTGACAACCCTAAATATTTCAGCACTGATCGTACTAGCGAGTGTTGTTCTCTATTATTTCGGCAGGTTGATAGCAGATACACATGTTGAACAAGCCGACAAATCTGCTCTTTATGTTACTGGGTTCATATTCGTGGTATTTTTTATTTTAGTTCCAGGCATAGTCATTTATTATATTCAAGACTACCTCACGTGGATCCCCCTAATTATACCGATAGTTCTCCAAATCTTGATTTTCTCTATGCTCTCATGGACACTAAAGACATATGAGTATTTTCTAAAACACGACTTGTTAGACATATTCAGAAAGAACTACATTGAGAAATTAGAAGAAATTAAAAAGAACAATACCATGCTCGGAAGCCTCTTCAGAAACTACGAGGATATTATAAAGAGAACCATTGGGGATCCAGTCTCTTTTTTCCTAAATGCGCTAGAACTCAATCGAAAGATTTCTAGTAATTATATCTTTTTAATGTTGGCCTCAGCTATATCCATCCTTTCTATCCATATGGCAATATCAAAAAACTCTCTAATCTTTACTGCGGTTACTTCAATACTCGGAGTCTTTATTTTCACCATGATAGCACTTGTTTATGGATTTAGTACTGCATATTATCCTCCAGCAGTTATTTATTTGAGAGATGGTGAAATTCTCCGGGGAAAGCTTCTAAAATTTGGAGATTTTGTTTATTTGCTTGACGAAGATAGGAAGGTTAAGATATTTGTCAATAAACATGAAATCAAGTATTTAGAGGAAAGTTTATTTAAAAATCAGTGGCCGGAAAGCCAGTCTAAAGGCAATGGGGATTTGACTTCAACATGACAAAAAGTATAAGTATCAGATAATCATAAAAGTGGTATACTGTCATGTGTGGAGGCTGGGATGTTCCTCGCTCTAGTAGCTTCAGCAGATCTAGTAACTACAGTGATGCTAATACAACTTGTAACGGAGGTGATGAAGATGGCCACATGGCTATCTACATGGTTGCAGAAGTATAAGGGTGGAGTGGCGGTTCCCCTCTGGGGTCGGAGGTACTAGGGGATCGTCATACAGGGTGAGGAGCATTCCACCCTCGCTCCCCAGAGGGTGTGGGGGTTCGACTCCCCCACCTCCGCCCGCATAGAGTCAAGATGGAAAGTAAGTTCTAGAATTCGTCTTGGGATCTCCGCTTATCTAATTGATGTTAATCCATTAACTTCGTCATTAAAAACAACCACCACACAACTAACACCAAAACCTTAAATCTTTTCACGATAGAATTCCTTATGGTGAGAGTTATGCAGATTATTGAGGCGATTTATGAGGATGGAGTTTTGAAACCTCTAAAAAAGCTAAAGCTTAAAGAGCACTCAAAGGTCATCATCAAGATAATAGATGAGGAGGAGCTTGAGAAAATCTTGGATTCCATGGTTATCGAGAAAGTCGAGAATATAGACTACAAGAAGCTCAAGGAGGCTTACTATGAATCACTCTGAAGTCTTTGTAGATTCTTCTGTTCTGGTAGGATTGAACCTTGGTGACGAGAAGGCAAAGGCATTAGTGAAGTCGTTGATTGAAAGGGGCTTTACCTTAGTTATAAATCCAGTTGTTTTCTCTGAAACAGCCTATAAAGTTATGTTTACCTTAGCCCTTCGAGATGGATTGAAGGGCGTTTATGATCTCAAAAAGCATTTGGATAGATATGCTTGGGTTTATGGAAAGGTCAAAGAATCAATTGAGCAGCTGATAAAGAATGAACTCTTGAGGGTAGTTGAAGTCAACTGGGAAATACTAAAGTTATCTGCAGAAATTGGGGAGAAATACGCTCTTTTAACCAACGATGCGATAATAGTTGCCACTTGCAAATATTACGGCATTCAGAGAATAGTTACTTTTGATGAAGACTTTAAGAAAGTTGATTTTCTCGAAGTTGTTGATTTGTCAGGATTATAACTCTTTTTTGGTGTTGAGTATGACCGAATGGGAGCAATGCGAAAAACCCACAATCGAAAGGCTCACCTCATTAGGCTGGCAATATAAGAGAGGAATTGAAATCCTTGAAGATGAAAAAGAACCCATCCTAATTTCCCGAGTAAAGCGAGCAATTGTGAGAATAAACAAAGTTAGTGAGAAGGAAGCGGAAGAAGCCATAGCTTTTCTCAAGACTATTCCATTTGGTGTTGAAGGCTCCCGTAAACTTTTAGACTACTTGAAGGATGGCGTTCCCATTAAGGATGAAAAAACTGGTGAACCAAAACGACTGATGCTCATAGATTATGAAAATCCAGAAAACAATGAGTTTTTAGTTGCAAATCAAGTTGGTTATCCATTTAAAACAAAAATCCCTGACATAGTTCTCTATATCAATGGGATTCCCATTGTGTTGATTGAATGCAAGCGCCTAAAGAAGGACTGGAAAGAGGCATACAGGCAGATTAAACGCTATGAAAAAGAGATGCCTGAACTTTTCAAATACATTCAGTTCAGCATTGCCATTGGAGATAGAGTCGTTTATTTCCCAAACGTTCCATGGCTTGAAGATGTTTCAGTCTATGAATGGAAGGGAGAGAGCTTTGATGATCTGGACAACATAATGGAAATTCTAACTCCAGCAAATCTTCTTGATATTCTAAAGTACTTCATCTTCTACCGAGAGGATAAGGGAGTTATAACAAAAGTCCTCCCAAGATATATGCAGCTCAGGGCGACAAATAAAATAGTTGAGAGGGCAGTTAAATATGCCAGAGGTGAAATTGAGAGAAACAAAGGCTTAATCTGGCACTGGCAAGGAAGTGGGAAGACCTTAACCATGATATTCTCTGCTTACAAGATTAAGCGCCTTTTAGGCAATCCCACAATCTTTTTCATTGTTGATAGGCGTGAGCTGGAAAAACAGCTTTCTGATGAGCTTAAATCCATAGGCTTGAGCTTTGAGGTTGTGGGTTCAATTCCAAAGCTTAAAGAGATTCTGATGCACTCAGATGGAAAGAGAGGAATATTTGTAACTCTCATTCACAAATTCAGAGAAGACGAACTCAAAGAACTCAGAGAGCAGCTTAGGAAAGAAAGCAAGCGTAGAAAGACGATAATGAACCGTAAGGATGTAATAGCTTTCATTGATGAAGGGCACAGAACTCAATATGGTGAATTAGCTGCTACAATGCGCTCAATATTGAAGAACGCTTCATTCTTTGCCTTCACTGGCACACCAATTTCCAAAAAGTATAGAGACACTTATGCAACCTTCGGCTACAAGGATGAGCCATACCTTGACAGATACTTCATCATTGACTCCATAAGGGACGGCTTCACTGTAAAGATAGCTTATCAGGCAAGACTTGAGGATGAAGTCAGATTAAGAAAAGAAGATCTTGAGGCGTTCCTCTCTTCAAAACTTGAAGAAATCCCAGAGGAATATCGTGAAAAAGTAGAGGAGAAGCTGAAGAAAAGGCTCAATGCTATCAAAATCTTCCTCAAGAACCCAAAAAGAATTGAAAAGATTGCCGAGGATATAGCCAAACATTACAAGGAGAGCGTTGAGCCGTTCAAAGCAATGGTTGTTGCCGTTGATAGAGAAGCCTGCGTTCTCTATAAGAGGGCTCTTGATAAGTTCTTGCCCTCTGAATACAGCGAAATTGTAATGACATTCAATCAGAATGATCCTCAAATAATTCAAGAGTACTTCAACGAACTCACGAGAAAGTATAGAACAAAAGATCAAGAGGAAATTAGAGAAGAAATTGTCACCAGCTTTAAGAAGAAGGAGTTCCCAAAGATACTAATTGTCACGGACATGCTCTTAACGGGCTTTGACGCTCCAATCCTTCAGACAATGTATTTAGACAAGCCTTTGAAAGAGCACCGCTTATTACAGGCAATAGCGAGAACTAACAGACCGTTCTTTAAGAATGGAGAGAACATCAAGGCTTTTGGCTTGATAGTTGACTATGTTGGAATTTTCAAAGAACTTAAGAGAGCTTTGGCGATTTATGACGAGGTTGACATCAAGGGAGTTGCTTACAAGCTCGATGAAATCAAGGAGGAACTTAAGAAAAAGATAAGCGAGGCTTTGGCTCTCTTTGATGGAATTGAGCTGAAAAGAGACAGAGACACCATAATGAAAGCGGTTTTGATTCTTTTCCAAAAACAAAAAGGTCCGGAGTTTCAAAAGCTTTATCGTGAGATCAGATATTATTACAAGCTGCTAAGAGAAGATAAAACCGAGTTTAAAGATGCCTTCTCTTGGCTCACTGAAGTTTATTATGCATACAACAGCAAAGTTAACGGTCTTGATCCAGAGATTGAGCAGAAAATGGATGCATTCTTTAAAGAAGCGCTCAAATTTATCCATGAAACTATTGACATTGAAAAACTAAGAACTGATTTTCCAATAATCGAGCTTGATGAGGAATTCTTGAAAAAGATAATGAGAAGCAGAAGCAAAGAACAGGCGTTTTATGACTTGCTTTTTGCTGTCAGGCACTACATAAACACTCACAGAGGGCCTTTGACTTCTGATTTAGTTGAGCAGGTTGAGAGGATAGTCGAGAGATGGCGTAGCAAAAAAGAGGAAATTGAAAAGCTTTATGAGGAATTGTTCAGGGTTGCTCAGAAGATTCAGCAAAGGACTAAAGAGAGGGAAGAGTTAGGGCTGACGGAACTTGAATATGCCTTAGTTATGGTTCTAAAAAGGCACGTTAAAGCAAACACTGGGCAACTTATAGGCGATGTAAAAGAACTTTTGAATGAGACTGAAAGTTTGAGATTCCCAAGATGGAAAGAAAAGGCAGATGTTGTCAGTGAACTCTCAAGAAAAGTCATGCTGTTCATAGTTCGTAAGTACAATGGAAGATATGACGATTTGTTCAAGACAAGGGATGAAATCCTTGAGGTGCTGAAGCGGTGGGGTTGAATTATGAGGTAATCGTGAGAAATATTAAGCACTCAAGGATTGAAATAAGACCAGATGGTAAAATAAGGGTAGTTGTTCCTCCAAATCAAAATCCCGAAGAGCTAATTAAGAGGAAAAGAGTGTGGATAGAGGAAAAATTAGCGGAGATTGAAGAGCTTAAAAAGCAGTTTTTGCCATTTTCAGATAAATTGTTGCTCAATGGAGAGTTTTATGAAATAATTAATGGGGAAGAGTTTTCAGTTAATCCGAAGTTCAAAGTTGTTTTTCTTCCCAATAATGATCTTGGAATTTTGAAGAGATGGCTTAAAAATCAGCTCAGGGAGGAGCTTGATTTTAAAGTTAGGCTTTTTGCTTCGATTTTAGGAGTTAAATATAGGAAAATTTACATTAGATTCCAAAGAACTAAGTGGGCTAGTTGTTCGAAAAAGGGAAATTTGAGTTTTAATTTAATGTTAATGGCTTTGCCCGAGAGTTTGAGGGATTACATCATTATTCACGAGTTGGCTCACATGAAAATACCAAGGCATGGTTCTCAATTTTGGGGATTGATTGGGGAGTATTATCCTGAATATAAGGAAGCTGAGAAGAAATTGAAGATCTTTTGGCTTGCTCTTGAGTGGAATGAGGTTTGGAAAAAGCTTAGGGAAACTAAATCTTAATATCTCCTGTGTGTGAAATTTCTAAAGGTGATCTCCATGGCATACTGGCTTTGCATTACAAACCGTGATAACTGGGAGGTTATCAAAAAGAAGAACGTTTGGGGCGTGCCGAAGAGGCATAAGAACACCATCGCCAAAGTCAAGCCCGGCGATAAGCTTGTCATTTACGTGAAGCAGGAGAGAAAGGACAAGCAGATTTTAGAGCCAAAGATTGTTGGTATTTTTGAAGTTGTGAGTGAGCCTTTCACTGATTCAACCAAAATCTTCAAGTCTCCACAACATCTAAACGAAACTTACCCCTTAAGAGTCAAGATCAAACCCATAAAGCTTGGAGAAGTTGAGTTCAAGCCGTTGATTCCAAAATTAAAGTTTATTACAAACAAGAAGCGTTGGAGTGGTCACTTAATGGGCAAAGCTATGAGAGAACTACCGGAAGAAGATTACGAGCTGATTGAAAGCTTGCTTTGATGGGGATTATATTTTGTTGGCTCCGTTATCCTTGCGTTTCTATTTTTGCCTTATAAGAAAAGAAGTTAATTCAAATCAAAAAACCAATAAATTTTGGGTGTATAATATCAAATTAGGTGTATAGTTATGGCATATGAAAAGATGCTATATCCGAAAAGGGGTATTAAATATCAGGTAAATGCATACCCAATAAAATCTGAAATTATAAATGAGATTTCTGACTCCTTAATGTCTTTCACTCTTGATCTCAGTAGGGCTTTTGGAGATGAACCTCTTAGTCGGAAAAGACTCCATGAGCTAGCTGGTAATCTTGGGGGATTGTTGACAATTATATTGCTATAGATAATTTGCTAAAAGTCATTGCTCATAGGGACCTTTTCTATAAGAATTTCACAACAAAAGTTGGCTAAAAAATTTGGTACTGCACAAGACCTTTCTAAGATGATAATTGATAGCAAACCTGTTTCGTTAGACATGATTAATAATCAAGAAGATAGAGAGCAAGTTATTCTCTTAGCATTAAAAGGATTATTTATACCACGAGAGTTATTGTATCATGATAAAGTCATTTCTTTCCAGGACTCCTCATATGATTTGGCATTGTCTTATCATTTTTCAGTAATCGAACATGATGGGCGGTACTATTTAGTAAACTCCTTCCCAAGATTATAACGTAATCTGCAGCGTTCTGTAAGGCCTTACTGAACCCCGGCTCAGCCCCGATTACTACAGTTTCTTTCCCCTTGCTTTTCGCTTCATTCACTACAGGCAGGAAGT
>NZ_SNUI01000015.1:0-20748 GCF_012027375.1 Thermococcus sp. LS2
GAAGGTATGTATCGGTACGGCGGCCATAGCGGCGGGGCCACACCCGGTCTCGTTTCGACCCCGGAAGTTAAGCCCGCCAGCGATCCCGGGTGTACTGCCCTCCGAGAGGGGGCGGGAAACCGGGGACGCCGCCGGCCACTCAAACTGTTTTTCTGTTGAGTTTTTAGAGGATTTAACGCACTTTAGCGAGTAAGCATTTGATTCTGCGCAAGCAAAGTCTGTTAGGGAAAGGTTTAAAAACTAAATTCTCCTTTGCTATCTTGACAGCTCGATGAACGATGAAGTTTGGAGGGATGTGAAATGGCAAAGCCAAGTTATGTGAAGTTTGAGGTTCCAAAGGAGTTGGCTGAGAAGGCCCTTGAGGCTGTTGAGATTGCAAGAGACACCGGAAGAATAAGGAAGGGTACAAACGAGACAACAAAGGCTGTTGAGAGAGGACAAGCAAAGCTCGTTATCATTGCTGAGGACGTTGACCCAGAGGAGATTGTTGCACACTTACCACCACTCTGTGAGGAGAAGGAGATTCCATACATTTATGTTCCAAGCAAGAAGGAGCTTGGAGCTGCTGCTGGTATTGAAGTTGCAGCGGCAAGCGTTGCTATAATCGAGCCTGGTAAGGCTCGTGAGCTTGTTGAGGAAATCGCTATGAAGGTTAGGGAGCTTATGAAGTGAGCTCCCTCCTCCTTCCCTTTACATTCATATTCATCGAAAGATTTAAAGGTCATTGAGTGAGGTTTTTTATAGCTATCATAGAGGTGTGAGGAATGAGCGACGAAGGATACGCTGCTGAGGTTATTGAAATCGTCGGAAGGACTGGAGTTACGGGTGGCGTTACTCAGGTTAAAGTTAGAGTTTTAGAGGGCAGAGATAAGGGAAGAGTTATCAGAAGAAACATTAAAGGTCCAGTGAGAGTTGGCGACATTGTCATTCTCAGAGAGACTGAAAGAGAAGCAAGAGAGATTAAGGCAAGGTGATGTAAATGGCAAGGTGGAACGTCTGCTCATACTGTGGAAAGGAATTCGAGCCAGGAACAGGAAAGATGTTCGTCAGAAACGATGGCAGAGTTTTCTTCTTCTGCTCAAGCAAGTGTGAGAAGTACTTCCTCATGGGAAGAAACCCAAGGAAGCTCAAGTGGACAAGGGCATATCAAGAGGCAAAGCTCCAGAGAGCAAAAAGCAGAAAGGGAGAGTGAGCTTTTATTTTTGATTACTTTTTCTGCTTTATCACAAACTTTTCTGAAGCCAACCCCTAATACCAAAAAGCATTTTAACACTTCATGCTAAGCTTTTCTGGTGTTGCCAATGGCTGACAATAAGGTTGAGAGGACTCTAGTTATAATAAAACCAGATGCCGTTGTTAGAGGATTAATTGGAGAAATCATTTCAAGATTTGAAAAGAAAGGCCTTAAAATCGTTGGAATGAAGATGATTCATATTGATAGAGAGCTGGCAGAGATTCACTACGCTGAACACAAAGGGAAGCCATTCTTCAATGCTCTCATTGATTACATAACAAAGGCTCCCAGCATTGTCATGGTCGTTGAAGGTCGTTACGCTATCAGCGTTGTGAGAAAGATGGCTGGTGCAACTGATCCAAAAGACGCAGAGCCCGGAACAATCAGAGGCGATTTGGGTTTGGATGTTGGAGATGCAATTTACAATGTCATTCACGCAAGTGACAGTCCAGAGAGCGCAGAGAGAGAAATCAGCCTCTACTTTAAGCCTGAAGAAATTTTCGAATATTCAAAAGCCGCTGACTGGTTCTACAAGACGCACTGGGATAAGGAAAAAGGCGAGTGGATTGAGTAAATTTTCTTTTCTACCAAACTTTTAAAAGCCATTTTTTTAAATTAGCTTGGAGCCTACACTAAGATGGCGCTCATTTAATAATTTGACAAAATGACAAGAAGGTGGGGAAAATGAAGAGAATTAGACAACCAATTATAGCTGTTCTTGGTCATGTTGATCACGGTAAGACGACTCTACTTGACAAAATCCGTAAAACAAATGTTGCTGCCAAAGAAGCGGGAGGAATAACCCAACATATAGGTGCAACTGAAGTTCCTATCGATGTTGTTAAGCAAATTGCTGGACCTCTCTTAAAGCTCTGGAAAGGCGAGATAAAGCTTCCTGGCTTGCTGTTCATTGACACTCCCGGTCACGAGGCTTTCACAAGCTTGAGAGCAAGAGGAGGTAGCTTAGCTGATTTAGCTATTCTCATTGTGGACATAAATGAGGGCTTTCAACCTCAGACAATTGAGAGCATTGAAATCCTGAGAAGATATAGAACGCCTTTCATAGTTGCTGCAAACAAGATTGACAGAATTAAGGGCTGGAAAATTCAAGAGTGGGAACCATTCTTGGTAAACATCAAAAAGCAAGACCAGAGAGCTGTACAAGAGCTTGAAACAAAACTCTGGGAGCTTATTGGAAAGTTTTACGAGATGGGCTTCCAGGCGAACAGGTTCGACAGGGTTCAGGACTTCACACGTGAGCTGGCTATCGTTCCAATTTCAGCTAAGTATGGCATAGGCGTTCCAGAGCTTTTAGTCCTCATAGCGGGTTTATCCCAGAAATACTTAGAACAGAAGCTCAAGATTGAGGTTGAGGGTCCAGCGAGGGGTACGATCCTTGAGGTTAGGGAGGAGCCAGGATTGGGAACCACAATTGACGTCATAATTTATGATGGAACCCTTCATAAAGACGATACCATAGTCGTCGGTGGGAAAGATAAAGCAATTGTAACGAAGATCAGAGCTTTGCTCAAGCCAAAGCCCTTGGATGAGATTAGAGACCCAAGATTCCGCTTTGATCAGGTTGATGAAGTTGTGGCAGCGGCAGGTGTTAAGATAGCCGCACCCAATTTAGAAGAGGCTTTAGCAGGTTCACCCATGATAGCATGCAGGAGCGAGGAAGAGATCGAGAAAGCAAAGCAGGAAATTCTAAACCAGATTAAGAGCGTTGTGATAAGCACGGACAAGGTTGGTGTAATAGTTAAGGCTGATACCCTTGGAAGCTTGGAGGCTCTCAGCAAAGAGCTCCAGGAGAAGAACATTCCAATCAGGAAAGCTGACGTTGGGAACATAAGCAAGACCGACGTCATGGAGGCTTTAAGCGTAAAAGAGGAAAAGCCTCTCTACGGCGTTGTCCTCGGATTCAACGTCAAAATTAACGAAGACGCTGAAGAGATAGCAAAAGCCAAGGGTGTTCCCATCTTCGTTGGAAACGTTATCTACAAGATAATTGAGGACTACGAAGCATGGGTAAAAGCAGAAGAAGAGAAGAGGAAAAAAGAGCTGCTAGCTAAGACAACTTTCCCCGGCGTTATAAGACTGTTCCCAGATGAGCGTTACGTCTTCAGGAGAAGTCATCCAGCAATAGTTGGTATTGAAGTCCTTGAGGGAAGAATTAAGCCTGGCTATACATTGATAAAGCAGAATGGACAAAAAGTTGGCGTTATTAAGTCCATCAAGTCAAAGAATGACTTCCTCCAAGAGGCAAAGAAGGGAGAAGCTGTTGCGATAGCCATAGATGGGGCAATAGTGGGCAGGCATATCCATCCCGGAGAGATTCTCTATGTTGATTTAAGCAGAGACGACGCGATAAGGCTTGTGAAGGAACTTAGGGACACGCTCGATGAGACTGACATTAAAGCGTTAAAGATGATCGGGAAAGTTAAAGCTAAAGAAGATCCGTTCTGGGCGGCTCTTTAGCTTGCTGCCGTTTTTGATATTTTTCAATTTTTCAAATCATTTTCTGCTCATCGGAGTTATGGCTGTAATAACTGCTATATCCTCTTCAGCCTTATAACGGCCTCAACGTGCGGCGTATGCGGAAACATATCGATTAAAACAGCATCTTCAATCTGGTAAGCCTTCTTTAAGTGTTTCTCATAGTCAAGCTTGAAAGCCTTTGGATTGCAGGAAACATAAATAATGTTCTCAATGCTACTCTTTGCTAAGAGCTCCGCAGCTTCCTTAAGCCCTCTCCTTGGAGGGTCAACTACAACAGTATCGTAATCTCCGATTGGCGTTTCTTCTGCCTTCCCAATTCTAAAAACTGCATCAACACCGTTGAGTTCGGCGTTTTTGTTCGCCATCTCAACTGCAAAGGGATTAACTTCAACTCCCTCAACCCTAAAGCCCCTCTTAGCCAGCCAAATCCCAAAAGTCCCAACTCCCGAATATAAGTCTAGAACTTTCTCACCTTCCATGAAGCCCTCAACAGCTTTCAACAACAAAGACAGGGCATAAGAATTTGCCTGGAAAAAACTGTTCGGGTGAATTAGATAAACCACATCCTCAATCCTTTCGCGGATGTAAGGTTCCCCAGCTATAAGGTGTGACTCTCCTCTTGGGTCATCTCTTTCATCGGCTTTAAAGCTCCAGTGGAGGGAATCTGCAAAGGGGAAGTAGTCCCTAAAAGCTTCCGCAAGCTTTTCATTCGGCTTAATGTGGGCTATAAGGTTTATCATGACTTCGTCTGTAGATTTGCCCTCTCTAACGCTCAAGTAGTGGACATCTCCTCTCTTCCTTTTTAAATCCCAAGCTTTAAGATTCTCTTCCTTCATAAACTCCTTTAAAGTCCCCAAGTATTCCCAAGTTTTACTTGAAAATACAGGACACTCTTCGACATCAACGATGCTTAAGGGTTTGGCATATTCCTTAAATCCAATCCCATGAGTCGTTACAATGAAGTTGCTCAAATTCCTGAATCCAAAGAGCTTTGGTGAGCCTTTGATATCAGCTGTAATGCCTGTAATTTCCTTAAAATTTTCCTGCTTAAGCTTCAGCTGTTCTTTATACTTTATATGCTGCCACAAGCAGCCACCACATTTTTCAAAATGTATGCATCTTGGAGTCTGTCTAAGTGGAGAGAACTCAACAACTTCAAAGTTCTCAGCTATAATCCTCCCAAATCTCCTTCTTGTTTTGTAAACTTTCACAAAGTCTCCAACAACAGTATAGGGGACATAAATTGGCTTTTCAGCCTTTAAAACACCTAACCCTTCATCGCTCATCTCTTCAATGTAGCCTTGAGCTTTCATGGGAAAAAGTTGAAAGGAAAGCTTAAAAGAATATCGAAACCTTAGAATTTCTCATTATAGAGTTCTGCAAGCCTCTTTATACCCTCATCAATGTCCTCTTTGCTTGGTCTTGAGAAGTTGAGCCTTATTGTATTTCTTCCACTTTCATCTGTGTAGAACGGCTTTCCTGGGACCACAACAACCCCTTTCCTCTCCATCAGCTCACTTGCAAAGGCCATTCCGTCAGCATTTTCTGGAAGAAACAGCATAACAAACATTCCAGCTATTGGCTTCGTGAATTCTGCATTAGGCAGATATTCCTGGAGAGCGTTTATCATGGCATCTCGTTTCTCTTTATAACCTTGGAGTGCTCTTTTTAGATGGTACTCCTCAAAATATCCCCTCTTCAAATATTCCAGGGCAATGTATTGAGAAATTGTTGGAGCACAGAAGTCTATTGGAGACTTCTCCATCAGGACTTTATCCCTGATCTCTCCTTTCGCTATTATCCACCCAATCCTAAAACCTGTTCCAAGAACCTTACTCAGTGTTCCAGCCACAATGACTCTTCCCTCTTTATCAAGCGCCTTCAATGGTCTTATTTCCCTCTCTTCGTATTTCATGAAATTATATGCTGTATCCTCAACTATCAAAAGGTCATACTCACTCGCGATTTCAAGGAGGGCTTTTCTTCTCTCTTCACTCATCGTAATTCCCATGGGATTCTGACCTGTTGGAATTGTGTATATGAACTTTATCTTCTGACCCTTTGACTTAAGCTCTCTAATCTTTTCCTGGAGAGCATCTATTTCCATACCTTCACTATCAACAGGAACCCCTTCAACTTTCGCCCCAAGCTGCTCAAACGCCAGTATTGTATTGATGTAGCTCGGATTCTCAGTGATTACAACATCTCCAGGATCGATAAGAACTCTTCCAAGCAAATCAAGAGCTCCAGTGCCTCCTACAGTTATTATTATCTCCTCTGAAGAAACCTCTATGTGCTCATACTTTCTGAGAAATTTAGCAACCTCTTCTCTGAGTTCAGGAATTCCATTTGCTGGGGTGTACATGACAGAGCTGGGAATATTAGCCAAAACTTCCTTTGCAAGCTCTCCCAAAACTTCTCTCGGAATTAAATTAGGATCCGGATCTCCAGCGGCTAAAGAGATGAGGTTTTTCCCTTTGCTCTGGAGCTCTGCAGCTTTTTTCATAACTTCTGCTAGTGCTGACCCTTTAATCCAGTTGGCCCTTCCAGCCAAAAATTTATTATAGTCCATGAGAACCCCCTCCAATGAGAATCTTAGCATTAAGATATATATCATCATGATATTAATATTTTGCCCATACAAAAGTACAAGCGAAAATATAAGAGTGGTGATACCATGAAGAAACCCAAGGTGTTCATCACCAGAAAAATTCCAGAGACTGGAATCAATATGATCAAACAGTATTATGAGGTAGAAGTCTGGAGAGATGAAAATGAGCCCCCGAGAGAAGTCCTGCTTGAGAAAGTTAGAAATGTTGATGCCTTAGTAACTCTGCTGAGCGACAAAATTGACGGAGAAATCCTTGACAATGCTCCAAGGCTTAGAATCATTGCCCAATACGCTGTCGGCTATGACAACATTGACATTGAAGAGGCGACGAAAAGAGGAATTTATGTAACCAACACGCCAGACGTTTTAACCGAAGCTACAGCAGATTTTGCTTGGGCTTTGCTTTTAGCAACAGCAAGGCATTTAGTTGATGCAGATAAATTTGTGAGGAGTGGAGAATGGAAGAAAAGAGGAGTTGCATGGCATCCGCTCATGTATCTCGGCTATGATGTTTATGGAAAGACAATCGGAATAATAGGATTTGGAAGAATAGGGCAGGCGATAGCGAGAAGGACCAAGGGCTTTAACATGAGAATCCTCTATTATTCTCGCACAAGAAAGCCTGAAAAAGAGAGGGAACTTGGAGCTGAGTTTAAACCGTTAGATGAGCTGCTTAGGGAGAGCGACTTCGTGGTTTTAGCAGTTCCATTAACAAATGAAACCTACCATATGATAAACGAGGAGCGCTTGAAGCTCATGAAGCCAACGGCAATACTTGTCAATATTGCAAGAGGAAAGGTTGTTGATACAAAAGCCTTGATTAAAGCTCTCGAAGAGGGCTGGATTGCTGGAGCGGGCTTAGATGTCTTTGAAGAAGAACCTTACTATAATGAGGAGCTTTTCAAGCTGAAGAATGTAACTCTCGCTCCCCACATAGGCAGTGCAACTTATGGAGCAAGATATGCAATGGCAGAGCTTGTTGCAAGGAATTTGATAGCCTTCGCTAAAGGTGAAGTTCCGCCGACACTTGTGAATAGAGAAGTGCTGAATGTTAGGAAGCCTGGATTTGGCCGATGAGGAGCTGGATCCGACCTGAAGGGTGATGAGGGAGGTACTGTCCGAGGCTTCAGATGATGATCCCACCCTTGGCTGATGTGATGATGAAGCCTCGTGGTTCTGACACCCTTACTTTACACCATTTCTTATATTAAATCTCTGAATCTCTTCGCATCATCACACATATAGACGTTGTTAAAGTAAACGTAGCTTTCCTTTTTGTTCCACTCTTTCACTCGTTCTGCAATCTTTTCAAGCTCTTCATCAGTATATTTGTGCTTGTAACTTATCCTCCCGTTTTCGTATGCCCCATGAAGGCGATAGTAATTGATGTCTCCTCTGTGGAGCGGCTTTCTGATGAGAGGGTCTGTTACATCAATGACATCAAATTCTCTCACGAATTTCTTTATCCCCTTCTCGCTCCAGCCTCTAAGCTCAACAGCTATCTCAATGTCCCTGCTTATCTTTGAGAAGAACTTTTCTGCATTGGCAAAGCTTTCCTCGGTTTCCTTAAAACTTTTGGGAAGCTGAATTAAAATGAACCGTGCGTTCAAAATTCTTGCTTCGTTGAGTGTTATCTCCCAATACTTGAAGACCTCATTAATAGGCCTTAAAAGTCCAACATCTTTGCTTGGCTTAACGTTGCTCCTCTTCCATGTTGGACTATTGGCTGGATGTGTTATTCCCTGAAAAGCCTTGATTGAAAACACAAATCCTTCAGGTGCTTCGCTCCTCCACTTTTTGATGGTCTTTTCTTCCAAAATTCGGTAAAAAGTTTGTTGAATTTCAACTGTCTTAAAATCTTGGAAGTATCTTTTGCGGGCTTCACAAAAGCCACAAGTGCCAACAAAAATCATGTAGTCTCACCAAAATTAGAATCGACAGTTCAAAAAATAAAGCTATTGACAAACCCCTATTTCCATTCCAAATGAGCTCTCTTAACAACCAAAACTCCTGAATAGGTGTATTCGTCCCAAACTTTCTCAACATCATCAAAAACTATCTTCGCTTTAAAGAATGGCGCATCCTTAACGAAGGTCTCAAATTCCCCGCCCTCCCCTCCAATGTGAATGCCATATTTTCTGTTCAGCTCTTTAAGTTCCTCAATGGCTTTTTCATCAATAATCCTTCCAAGCCACTTCTTATCCAGACCGTAAGCAGATACTCCAACTATCACAATCTCAAAGTCGGCATGCAGCATGTCCCTCAAAAGCATTTCTGGGTTCTTGTGCCAGAGAGGAGTGTAGCTTCTCAACCCAAGCTCATGACAAACCCTCTCAATCCTAACTCTCTGGTATTCGCTCTCCAAAGCTCCAGCAACAACTCCATCAATGTCTAATCCTTCAAGAACATTCTTCAAATCCTCAACTTCCTTCTCTTTTTCCCCAGTGGTGTATCCTTTGATTAGGGTAATCCCTATCGCCTCAGCCTGCAAATCTGTCAGATGAATGTTCGGGACATGATACATATAGCTCTCTTCACTTTTAGAGTGAATGCTAACCAAATATTTTACATCAAATCCCTGCTGCATTGCCCAATATAAGGCATAAGTTGAGTCCTTTCCTCCCGAAAATAAAGCTGCTATTTTCATATTCTCACCCGAAAGCTTTAAATTAACCTTTAGTGAATTTAATATTGGTATCAAAATAAGATTCTCAATGCATCTTAAAAAAGCTTGGGGGTGATCCAATGGTTCCAGAGAAGGCAGTAATTCTTGCAGCTGGACTTGGGACAAGGTTAGGAAAGCTAACTGAAGAAACTCCCAAAGGCCTTCTAAAAGTTGCTGGGAGAGAAATCCTTTATAGAACTATGAAAGTTCTTCAAGAACTAGGCGTTAGGGAGTTCATAATCATCACGAATCCAAAATACGAGACTAAATTTAGGAAATTTGCTGAGAAGAACGGCTTTAATGCTCGAATAATAATAATAATAAACGAACATCCAGAGAAAGGCAATGGATATTCACTTTATCTAGCCAAAGATTGGGTTGATGGAAGGTTCATCCTTGTAATGAGTGATCATATTTATGAGAGAGCATTTCTTGTGAAAGCAGCAAAAGGAGAGGGCTTAATAGTTGATGAAGCCCCAAGATATATTAGCATTGATGAGGCAACTAAGGTTAAAATCAAAGACCGCCATGTGGAAGACCTTGGAAAGCACCTCAAGGAGTTCGATGCCATTGATACTGGATTCTTTGTTTTAACTCCTGAGATATTTGAGGTTGCTGATGAAATTCTGTCAGAAAAAGGAAAAGCTGAGCTGAGTGAGATTGTGAAAAGGGCAAAGCTCAAAGTAACTTTTGTGAGTGGATTTTTCTGGATGGACATTGACACTCCAGAGGATATTAAAAAAGCTAGGAAGCTGATAGTTCAGACCTCTATAAAAGGGAAAGGAGATGGCTTCATATCAAGGCATTTGAACAGAAAGATTTCCACGAGGATAAGCACTCTCCTCGTTGATCACGTTACTCCCGACCAGATGACCGTTGTAACTTTCTTGCTTGGCATTTTATCAGCCCTAGTGAATTTTATTAGCATCTCCCTGGCTGGGATTCTGTATCAAATAAGCTCTATCCTTGACGGTGTTGATGGAGAGATTGCACGTGCAAGCATGAAGACGAGCAGATTCGGCGGCTATGTTGACTCAATCCTTGACAGATACGTGGACTTCGCATTTTTGTTGATATTAGCTTACGTTACAATTAAAGAACCTCTCTGGTGGGCGATAGCTGTGACAGCAATCTTTGGCTCTGCGATGGTGAGCTATTCAACGGAGCGCTATAAGGCAGCATATGGAAGCGACATTTACAAAGAAATATCCACAATGCGATACCTTATCGGAAAGAGGGACGAGAGGATATTCCTAACAATGTTATTCTGCTTAGCTGGGCAAATAAAAGCTCTCTTTACTCTATTAGCGATCTTAACAAATCTTAGAATAGCGGCGACAATGTACCTAGTATGGAAAAATAAGAGAGGTTAAACCAAAAACTCCAGAGCTTTTTCTGTCTTTTTATCAAACAGAACGATTCTGTCTTCCCTAATCTTCACTGTTACCTTCTCTCCAAATGTGAAGTGCTCTCCCTCTGGTGCAAACACTTTAATAAAAGCCCCATCAACGGAGACAGTAACTATCTGCTCCCTCCCAAGAGGTTCGAAAGAGTAAACCTCTCCAACTAACCCTTCACTGATGCCCTTTACAACCTCTGCATCATGCGGTCTAAATCCAAGGAGCACTTCCTTTATGTCGAGCTTTTCAATCAGCTCCTTATACTGAGCAGGAACAGGTATCCTGCTTTCATAAACCCTTAAGTAACCATTTTCAACCTCCGCTTCAACAAAGTTCATGGGCGGATTTCCAAGGAATCCTCCAACGAACTTGTATTTTGGCTTGTAGTAGACGTCATCTGGAGTCCCTACTTGGAGTATCTTCCCTTCCCTAATCACAGCTATTCTGTCGGCCATTGCCAATGCCTCAGCTTGGTCGTGGGTAACATAAACTGCCGTAATGCCTAACTCCTTCTGCAATCTCTTCAGCTCAGCTCTAACCTCAATTCTAAGCAGAGCATCTAAGTTACTCAGAGGCTCATCCAAGAGCAGAACATCCGGCTCTTTAACTAAAGCTCTCGCTATTGCAACTCTCTGCTGCTGACCACCGCTGAGCTGCCATGGATATCTGTCGAGCAAGTTCTCGATGTGAAGCATCTTTGCAACTTCCCTCACTTTCTTTTCAATTTCCTGCTTTGGGACTTTTCTCAGCTCAAGGGGGAATGCTATGTTGTCAAAAACTTTCATGTGGGGATAGAGCGCCCAGTTCTGGAAGACTAAGCCAACATTTCTGTCTTTTGGTGGAACCTCTGTAACATCTCGATCGTCAAAGTAAATTCTCCCGCTTGTCGGCTTGTAAATCCCGGCTATTGTGTATAGCAGAGTAGATTTTCCACTTCCTGACGGGCCCAACAAAGCCATGAACTCTCTATCATTAATCTCCAGATTAATATTATCTAGAGCCGTGAAGTCTCCGAATTTTTTGGTTATCTCCTTGAGGATAATCTTAACCATCTCAACCACCTCAACCTTTGATTCCACCCGAATAACCTTGCAGTAATATCTGCTGCGCCGTAAGGAAGAATATTATCGTCGGGAGCAGATAGAGAGTTCCGGCAGCAGCTATTAGGGGCATGTGAGAATACTCAGCCTCAATGTTTGCTTCAATGAATGTTGCTAAAGTCTGGTCAATGAGGAAGGTTCTCACGTAGATTATGTCCTGCCAGCCAGCCAAGAATGCAAACAAAGCGACTGCCAATATGCCCGGCTTGATTAAAGGCAGCATGATCTTCCACCAGACTTTTATCCTTGAGGCTCCGTCAATTATGCCCGACCACTCAAATTCCCATGGTATTGTGTCAAAGAAGCCCTTCATTAACCAGACAGACATTGGAATTTCGAGAGCTGCCCTCGCTAAGATTACGTAGAAGAATGAATAGAGCCTTATTATATCTGGACTCTGTGGAAAGGTTAAACGGTAGAGCAGATAAACACCAACAATCAACGCAACGCCGGGGAAGGCATGTAAAATTAGCAGCAGAACCATCATGTGCTTTCTTCCCCTAAAGTCAATTCTTGAGAGCGAGTAGCCTGCCAAAGCGCTAATAAAAGTTACAACTCCAGCCACTCCTAAGGCAACTACAAGCGTGTTGAATGTAACTTTCAATATGTTAGTCCTTATTCCACCCGTTGTAGCTAGTTTCCCTTGGAACACATTAATCCAGTTTTCCAAAGTAAAGCGGAATGAGCTCAAATCTAAGTTGGTGAGCATCTCCTTGCTGAAGCTTGAAAGCACTAATAGAGAAAAGCCAAGGATCAAAGGCAAACTTGCGAAGAGGATTGCAAGGATGATTATCCACTCATACCTGCTTGGTCTTGTTTCTACGTCCTTCATCAGAAGTCACCTCTTGGCCTTTTCATCATTTTCTCAAATTGTAGAACTTTTAAAGTTACAAAACCTCCGATTATGCCTATGATTGACAGAATCACTGCTGCAGCGGCTGCTAATCCTTGATCTTGCTCTCCTCTACCGAAGGCTGTGTTGAATACATATAATGCAAGGGTAGTTCCATAGTCTTTGTTCACTAAGTCCCACTGGACTAGAAGGAAGATGTGCGGATATGTTGTGAGCAAACTTAAGAACTGCCATGTTAAAACATAGAGGAAGTGCCACTTTGTGAGGGGAATTAGGATTTTTCTTGAAATTTCCCAAGCTGATGCACCATCAACCCTCGCAGCAATGATAAGCTCCTTTGGAATCTGATTTAAGGCTGATGTGAAGACTATCATACCAAAACTAACACCAACAAGACCATTCACAAAAATAATTATGCTCCAAGCTCCCCAAGGTACAGTTTGACCCCAAGGAATTGGCTGAGAAATTACCCCAAGCTTCATTAAAATTGAATTTAATGTTCCAATTTCACTCCCATGGAAGAAATAATACCAAACAAGACTGTAAACAGCAATTGGGGACATTCTCGGCAGAAGCCAGAGGAGCCTAAAACTTGAAGCTGGCTTTTCACTTATGAAGAAAGTAGCTAAAGCTAACGCTAAACCTCCAAAAACGTTAATGATGAGCGTAATCCCAACGAAAACCACAGTTGTTAAAATTACAGCCTTAAAAGTTGGGTCGTGCTGGAACATGTAAAACAGTCTTTGATAGTTGTAGAATCCGACAAATTCTGTGAGATATTTCTCAACGTTCCAGTTCCTCATTCGAGTGAAGCTTATGTAAACGGTCATAACTAAAGGCACCAAGTAAAACAGCACAACCATCAAAATCATTGGAGAAAGAAAAAAGGAAAGGGCTGTAAACTTCTCCCTATTGATTTTATTCATGTTCTCACCTCTTCACTGTGGGAACTTCCAGTCCTTTGGAATCTCTCCGACGATTTCGACATTTTGAGCAAGCTCTGGGTCTGCCTTAACTTTCTGGATGATGTAGTTAACTCCATCTTCTGGTGTCATTTCGCCTCTGAGAACCTTGTCAACTGCTTCCTTGAAGATGTCTGCCAGTGCTGGGTACTTTGGATGAGCTGGAGCTAAGTGCGTGTATTCAAGCATGTAGCTGACATCTGCCAAGAACTGTGCGTTGATTGGGTTGACTGTTGCTTGGACAATGTCTTTGATGTTGTCTTTAACTGTCTGATCCAAATCGAGGTTGAGGTTCTTTAAGTCATTGAGCCACTTCTCGTCTTTGATAAGCTTTGCTGCCTCTTTTCTAACTGGGAGGTGTGCTGAGATAACACTGTGGATTGCGTTGATGTCTGGATCGCTTGCCTTTATGAGCATGAGGAATGCAAGTTTGTGGTAAACATCTTTAAGCTCGTCGTACTTTGGATTCTGTGCACCAGCTTTTGAGTTGATCATCCAGACGAAGGGCTGGCTGAGTGTCACTGGCTTGCCTCCCTTCTCACCAGCTGGGAATAAAGTATAAGCGAACCACTCTTTCACTTCTTCGGGCTTGAGTCCTCTTGGCTCCCCACTGCCTTTAGCATAGTACTGCTTGGTCTGCCACTCTGTCCAATACCATGTACCACCTATATCGAAGAGTGTTCTTCCCTCAACAATTGTTGGATGAATCTGCTTAGCCCAGTCCCAGCTCATTATGTCCTTTGGAAGCAAGCCATCTTGGGCAAACTTCCACTCAACATAGAGCCACTTATACACAGCTGGAACATCAACGACGAGCTTTCCAGTCTTCTCGTCATAGAGCTTTCCACCAAAGGCGAAGATGAACTGTATCAGGTCTGGGTGGGCTGAACCCTTTCTGTGAATCAATCCCCACTCAGCAGCACCGCTCTCTTTAGCCTTCTTAGCCCAGTAATAGACATCGCTCCATGTGAACTCTCCATTCTTCACCTTTTCAGGAAGAGTGCTCACATCAAGTCCAATTTTTGCAGCAACGTCTTTTCTAACGTAGAGTGGTCTTGCCTCTGTGTCCTGTGGCAGTCCATAAAGCCTTCCATTGAACTTTGAAGCCTCTATGAGTGATGGATAGAAGTCATCAATGACACTCTTGTAGGCGTTTGCATAGTCTGTTATGTCAAGAACGTAGCCTTCATCTGCCAGTGTTGGGAGGAATGCATAGGAGTTCACGAAGAAGTCTCCAGCCTGTCCAAGTGGTTGCTTGCTGAGGTACTCCTTATAGGCATCTTGGAAGGAGGCAACATAGTGCGTGTCTGTAATCACAATTTTCACTTTAATTCCATTGTCCGCCCAGATTTTGTTTATTCTTCTCGCTGCTTCAACAATACCATAGACTCTCATGACACTGTTGGGGTCACCTGAACCCCATGCAGAGAACTTGACTTCATTAATTCCATTCTGCTCAAGAACCTTTCCTATTGCAATCACGTCTTTTGTAAAGTCTCCAGTAAGCTGAACTTCTGCAGAAGGGGCTTGTGTTTGGGTTGTTTCCTTCTCGCCGCCGATACAACCACTGGCAACCACTCCAAGAAGCAACATTGCAATTATCCATACAGCTCTTGCCTTCATTGTCCTCACCCACTAGCAGTTTTTAAAATCAGAGCCGAAAAGGCTCTAAAAGGGGTTATTTGAGAATCCCGTATTTTATTCAGCTTTTGTTATTTATAAAATTTGTGGACTTCTAAGAGTTTTAGAAAGGATTTGCTCACTCATATGTGTAGTATTCAACACAAAAATGTGCAAAATCCTTAAAAATCTAGTGATATTAATAAAATTTGGAAGTTTTTCCTTGATATAGTTCAAAGATATAGTTCAAACTTTCACCCAGCATGCCAAGTTTTGACATCTTTGATCCCACAATTTTAGTGAACAGTGAGTTCCACTATTATATTGCCATCAAATTTTACAACCAAAAAGTATTTAATTATTATAAAATAATTAACAGCAAGAAAAGGAGGTGATAACGATGGTGAGGGTTGTTATACTTGGCCAGGGATACGTTGGAAGCATATTTGCAATAGGGGTTGAGCGAATCAAAAGAGGAGATCTAGGCTACTACGGAATTCCACTGGCAAATGAGTTACCAATAAAAGTAGAGGACATTGAGATTGTAGGTTCTTATGATGTTGATAAGAGCAAGATTGGAAGACCTCTCTACGAAGTTGTCAAGAGATACTGGGAAGACGAAATCCCGGAGAGCCTCAAAAACGTTGTAGTGAGGAAGGGCATTCACTTAGGAAGCCTCCGCAATCTGCCAATTGAGGCTGAAGGCTTAGAGGACAAGATGACTCTCAAAGAAGCTGTAGAAAAAATTGTTGAAGAGTGGAAGGAGCTCAAGCCAGATGTCATTGTCAATGTCTGTACAACTGAGGCATTTAAGCCGTTCAACAGCAAAGAAGAGCTAATCAAAGCTATAGAAAATGACGACAGAGAAAGACTAACAGCAACACAAGTTTACGCTTATGCTGCAGCCCTTTATGCAAAAGAAGTTGGTGGAGCTGCTTTCGTAAATGCAATTCCGACATTGATAGCAAACGACAATGCATTCCTTGAACTTGCAAAGGAGAGCAACTTAGTCATCTTTGGAGACGACGGTGCAACTGGTGCAACACCATTGACAGCTGACGTCTTGGCTCACTTAGCTCAGAGAAACAGATACGTGAAGGACATTGCCCAGTTTAACATTGGTGGAAATACAGACTTCTTAGCTTTGACAGACAAAGACAGAAACAAGAGCAAAGAATACACAAAGTCAAGCGTTGTAAAGGACATTCTGGGCTATGATGCACCACACTTCATCAAGCCAACTGGATTCCTTGAACCCCTTGGAGACAAGAAGTTCATCGCAATGCACATCGAGTATGTCAGCTTCAACGGAGCTGTTGATGAGCTTGTCATAACTGGAAGAATCAATGACAGCCCAGCTTTGGCTGGACTATTGGTTGACCTAGTTAGACTAGGAAAAATTGCCGTTGAGAGGAAGGAATGGGGAACAGTTTATGAAGTCAACGCATTCTACATGAAGAACCCAGGACCAGCAGAGAAGGGCAACATTCCAAGGATTATCGCTTATGAAAAGATGCGCCAGTGGGCAGGGCTTAAGCCGAGATGGCTGTGATTTTCCTTTCAGACCTTCTCTTCTTCCAAATTTCTGTAAAACCTTCTTAAATAGAGCTTCATTCTCGGCAGATTAACGGGTTTCATAGTTTCATTCATCCAGTCGGGTAAATCTTTTCGTATCGAGCTCCAAAGAACGCGGTAGTCCAGAATAATTATTGCTCCTTTCTCTTCGGCACTTCTATGAACTCTTCCAGCTGCTTGAACAAGCTTCCTATGAGCCGGCAGATAATAACCGTAGTATCTTCCCTTTCTTGGGAACTTCTTTTCAAAATACCTTATTTGAGCTTGAACTCTCGGAGTAGGTCTTGCATATGGGATTCCGACCAGAACAACACCGTTCATTTCATCTCCCGAATAATCTTGCCCTTCGCTGTTCCTACCCCCCATAACCCCCAGCAAAACTCCACCTTCCCTCTTTGCCTCTTCTTTAAATGCGTTCACCAAAATATCGTTTTCCTTAGAGCTCGCATTTTTCTTCTCAACGAAAACTTTTTTGCCAACCTCCTCTTCAATTCTCAAATGAACGTTAGCAGATAAGAGACCTTGAAGGACCTCATATGAAGCTGTAAAAACACCAACATTCTTCGGAATAAGCTTTGCCGCTTCAACAATGTATTCAGCCATTTTTCTGTATAACTCTAGATTTCTCTCTTCTCCCCTTGTGGAGACGTCCTTAGCAACTAAGACAAGAGCATTCTCTTTCTTGACCATCCTCGGGAACTTTTTAAGCTTTGCATTCTCAATCCCCATAATGTCTTTAAAAGCTTCAAGAGGCGTCAGCGTTCCAGACATGAAAATAGCCGATTGAACATCGTTTATGAAATCCAAAGCCCTAGCAGGGTCTAAAGCGACTAATTCAAGCGAAAAACCCTTATCCTTGCTCATTATAAAGAGATAATCCTCTCTACCAATTACAGAGAGCCAGTTCAACAAAAATTCGCCAACTCTTCCAACGTAAGAACGTGGAGGTTTGTTCTTCTCAATTTTGTCTTCTCTAATTGCATCTCCTACTTCAACCATCTCTCTCAAGATTCTGACTAAAAGCCTCTCACTGATGTTAAGGATTTCAAAAACATGAGCGAATATGCTTTCTGGAAGAATGGGGGCTTCCTCAACTTCCCTATCATTTAAACGCTCATTGTAGAGATTCTCCAGTCCTTTTAAGAAGATGCTCAAAAAGTTTGCGATCTCATGCTCATTATACTCTTCGGCCTCTTTTATCGCCCTAGTTATGCTGTTAACAGTTATCTTATCGCTTAAAACGTCAATAGCTTGATTTGGTAAGTTGTGAGCTTCATCAAAAATTACTATCAAATCCTCATAATCAACTCCCAAACTCTCAATGAATGCATCTCTAATAGCTGGGTTGAGCATGTAGAGGTAGCTTGCAACAATCACATTCGCCTTTTCTCCTACTTTCCTTGTAACTTCATAAGGACAAAGCTCTAAGAGCTGAGAGTACTGGAGAATCTCAATTGGCTGGGAAGGAGAGTTAAGAAAGTATTCAACAATCTCGCTAAATTCATCTTTCTTTTTCTTAACGTTCTCAAAGTAGTCACACTTGTGGAGCTTTTTGAGGTTTTTACACACAATCATGGCATTGTAAGCATCAGGAGCAAAGTTTTGAATGTAAGAGTGGAGGCAGAGCTCTTTTCTGCTCCTAAACTCCACACCACTGACGGGATTTATTCTGTTTATCTCCTTAAGCTCCTCTATAACCCTATCCATCTGTTTGTGAGTTCTAGCTAGATAAACAACCTTAAAACCCATGCTCAAGGCATAAGGCAGAACACCAGCAAGAACGCTTATTGTTTTTCCAAAACCAGTTGGAGCTTCAATTACCAACTTCTCTCCTTTTCTAACTGCTTCATCAACTAACCTAATGAACTCCTCTTGATTTGGACGCAGTGATTTATAAGGGAAGTAATCGCTCATTTTGGTTCATCAAAAAAGTTATTAATGCGTCTTTTTAACTTTTCTCACAGAGATTAAAAGAGGGGGCTAAAATGGAAGAAAAAGATAAAAAGCTCATTGAAAGTGGCATTGAAGCGTTAATCCTTGGATGGTTGGCATATCTGTTCTTTTACCAGAACTTCCTCCTCTATAAATGGCACCGCGGATTGTCCTTACCTCCAAAGCTTCCATTCATGGTTGCAGGGATTCTTGCAGGTTTAGCGTACTTCCTTTACAGATGGGAGAAGATAGAGAAGGAAACCCTAAAAGAGGTTCCAAAAGAAACTCCCATTCCACAAGAATTTCCAGAGGAAAAAGAGAAAGAAATCAAATCTTAAGCTCGTGGATGTGCTCGAGAACCTTAACCATCAGCTCAACGCTTGCATCAACGTCTCTCTCATCAACAACTTCTGCATTTGAGTGAATGTATCTTGAAGGAACACTTATTGCACCTGTTGGAACACCAGCCTTGGTGAGATGGATTGCTCCAGCATCTGTTCCCCCACCGAGGAGAATATCCCACTGGTATGGGATTTCATACTTCTTAGCAAGCTCTTCCATCCATCTGACAATTGTTGGGTGGCAGATAACTGAGCGATCCATTATTTTGATTGCGGTTCCTTTTCCGAGCTGTGTAACCTGCTTGTGTTCTGGAGTTCCTGGAACGTCAGCTGCAATAGTCACATCAATCGCAAAGCCGTAATCTGGGTCAATGCCAAAAGCACTTGTCTTTGCTCCTCTAAGACCTACTTCTTCCTGAACTGTGGCGACGAAGTAAATATCTGCATTAGTCTCGCTGAGATTTCTTGCAGTTTCAACTAAAGTATAGACGGCAATTCTATCATCAAATGCAATGCTCACAAGTCTGTGCTTTCCTAATCTCTCTAAGCGGCCGTCCCATGTGATAATTGTGCCTATCCTAACACCCATCTCTTCTGCCTCTTCTTTGCTCTCAGCACCGATGTCAATGAAAACTTGATCCCAATCTGGAGCTTTCTTCCTATCCTCTGGCTTCTGAATGTGGGGTGGAACTGAACCGCCAACACCATAGATGAACTTATCCTTGTCAATCCAGACCTTGAAGCGCTGGGCGATTAAAGTTCTCGGATCTATGCCGCCTATAGGTGCAACTCTCAAAAATCCGTTCTTTTCAATGTGAGTAACCATGAGACCAATCTGATCCATATGGGCTGCAAGCATTACCTTCGGACCATCGCCTTTCTTGTGGGCTATAACGTTGCCAAGTTTGTCAACTTTAATCTCGTCAACATAATCTTTGAATGCTTCAATCACAACGTCTCTGACTCCTAAGAACTCGTATCCTGAAACACCGGGAGCTTCAACGATTTTCTTTAAAAGCTCGTAGTCAACCATTTCTATCGCCTCCGTTTAGATGTCCATCTTAATGGTCTCAGCAAAGATATTTAAGGTTTTAGGTCATCAGCGTCAATAAAGCTTTATAATTTAAGCTCAAAGGTTAAAATATGGACAAGAGAGAACTGTTTGGCGCGGTTTTGCTAGTTATTTGGATTCTGGGTTTTAATCATGCAACAAAATTTGAAGAAAAAGAGTAAATCAGTGAAGAGCTTTTGAGGCAAGACTTAAAACTGCGTTTATGTAACTGTTGTAGTCCATTGTTTGAGCTACTGCGGGAGCTATGAGCTTATCAAGGATTATTGGTGCTATTAATCCAACTGCAAGACAAATTAATGCTAATAACAGACAGACTAGGCTCATGCTGAGTGGTTCTTTGGTTTCTAAGCCTTCTTTGGGTTTTCCTAGCCAGATGACGTAGAAGACGCGCATGTAGGCAATTAAGGCAATTGCTGAACTAATCACGATTATCAAAGCTAAGCCAAAGCTCTTCTCCATCAAAGCGTTAAAGAGCAAGAGTTTACTGAAGAATACATTAAGCGGTGGAATTCCAACGAGGCTTAACGTTGCAATTGCCAAGCTGAATGTTGCAATCGGCATTCTCCTGCCCAAGCCAGATAAATCCTCGATATTTCTAGAGCCGACAGCGTGAATGAAGATTCCAGCCGCAAGGAAGAGGAGAGCCTTGGCTATTGCGTGGTTGATAATGTGGAATAATGCTGCTTGGAGTCCAAGCTGGGTACCAAGTCCAACGGCCATGAAGAGGTAACCCATGTGCATGATTGTTGAATACGCGATGAGCTTCTTAACATCCCTCTGAACATTCATCATCAAGGCACCAAAGAGTGCAGACACTGCTCCCAAAACTATTACAATCGTGCTTAACATGCTGACTACATGAGCAAGCTCTGGAGTTAACTGGC
>NZ_SNUI01000016.1:0-15028 GCF_012027375.1 Thermococcus sp. LS2
TTCCTGTGTCCCTGCCCTAAGGTGTAAAATAAAAAAATTACCAAGTTATTTCACGATAAATCATTTCTGAGAATGTCAAGTACCTTTTTTTACATTTTTTAATTCTGATAAGGTTGGTGTCAGTTGCTTGAAATCTTAATTTTTCTAATTCCTAGCTGATTAATCTCCACTATTATGTTTCTATAAATTTTTGCATATTCCAGTAACCATTAAGATCACCACCTCTGAGAACGAGCTGATTGAACTCCTGTCGCCGGGTTTTAGGGATTTTTATGCTGATGGGGCGTCGATTCCAAGAAGGTTTTGAACACTGTTGTGGAGAGGAGTTACAAGCCGATTGTTAAGAAGACTGAGAATGCTCCTGGTGGTTTTGGCAGTAAAAAGCGTGATGAGGTGTTTTCTGAGGAAGAGTACAGGCATAGGAATCCTCATGAGGGGTTCTGGGGTGCTTTTGCGACGTGGTTTGGTAGTAGGATTCGTTGTTTTCTGAGAGAGACTACTGTGGCGAGGATTCTGCTTGGTGTGATGTGTTATGCGTTGAAAATCCTCCTCAGAGTCAAGTACTGCTTAAGTAACAGGGGGTGAAACTAAACACGCCCCAAAGCAACATAAACTTTTTGTAGGAAATAAAAAATAAAACCTTAAGCAGGGAAAGACATGAAAATTTTGGAAGTACTTTTAGTCTCTTTTTTAGCATTTGGAGGAGGGTTCATAGGCTCTGTGATGAGTGGAGGAAGTTTGATTACTTTGTTTATTTTATCTTTTCTTGGAGTGCCAACAAAAGTGGCCATTGGAACGCTAAAATTGGTGATAGCAGGATTAACTTTAGTATCCACGATAACTTATTTTAAAAGAGGGATAGTTGATGCAAAATTAGCGTTAAGTTTGACTATTTCTTCACTTTTTGGGGCATTTTTGGGTAGCCTGTTCTTTTTGTCAATTCCAGAAAATTTGGCAAATATTATTGTGGCTTCTCTTCTCCTTGTTGGAATGTATTTTATGATAAAACAAAGACCGAGTCAAAAAGAGCCAAAACTCGAGAGTAGAGTTTGGCAAGTAATCATAGGGTTTTTAATTGGAGTTTATATCTCAATCCTCGGTATAGCGTCTACTTTGATTATAATCTCTACCTTATTGCTTTTCTTTAAATTGGATATCTTAAGAGCCAATGGAACAGCAAAAATGATAATTTTCTTCAATAACCTCGTGGCAACTATAAATTATGCTTTAGCAGGAAATGTTAACTATTCTGTTGGGATTTTAATTCTAATTCCGGTTCTTTTTGGCTCGTGGTTAGGGGCTAGGACTGCACTAGAAATTGGCAAAGAAAAACTTAAGGCCATCTTTATTTTTATGACCATTTTGACAATAATGAAGCTTGTTTGGGATGCACTTCTCTAGGAAATTCTAGTTAATACTTAATTAGATGCTGTGTTGAATAAATCAGTTTTTTGTCAAAGCTTTCTGTTAGTTTATCAACTGTAGTAATGCGTTGGGACAATAGCACAAGTTGTTAATACCTTCGTCGAAAGTGGAAATGTTATTATGAACCCTACCCACCGGAGTTGGGGAGACTTAAATGTTTGTCAGGAGCGTTAATTTACTGCCCACTTACAAGCATTTAACTAAACTCACTGTACAAATAAGCACACAATGGGAACTAGGGTTATTATGAGAAACTCAACAAATAGAGATGCGAGCTAAAATGCTGGGATAGGTGTTTGAGACTGTCAAGATAACAGTGAAATATTGGTTGATAGTTAATTCCAATTATGAGTGTGGGAGTGTTGTTGAGTCTGTTTTTTCTGTGCTGAAGAGGAGGACTGGAAGATTTTGGAACAGATTCCCATACAAGTCTTCTTTTACTTCAGTTCAAAGCTGGTTGGAAAGCTTCTTTGCGGTTTATAATTTTCTAGAGGTGATGCCCAGCTTATCTTGACAGTCTCCTCAAACAGAGACTGTCAAGATAACAGTGAAGTTGCCCATGCGCATTTATATTTGGTCTTGTTTGGGGAAGAATAGGTGGGTGCATGTGTAAGTGCCAATGCTTACTAGAGCAACACACTCCCGAGCTAGGAAAAACCTTAAAAAAACCTTCAGACATAATTCAACACAGCACTTAAATGTAATCATGAGTAATATTTTTGGTCCACAGGAAATAATCCAAAGGCTGAAAAAGGACTATTATGTCATTATCCAAGATGAGAATCCAGAAAAGGTTGCTAATGAAATAAAAGCTGAGGTACATTCTTTGGGAGGATACGTGATTTCTGAAAATCTTGACAAGAGTGAAGAAAGGGTTGTTTATTACATTGAGTTTAGGATTCCAAACACAGTAGAAAATGAAAATAAAGTTGGGATGCTTCTGGAGAAATACAATGTTAAAAGTCTCCGCTTAGATACTCAAGATGTAACAAGCAAATACAACCAGATTCTTGCTGAGATTGAAAGCCTTGAGGCTGAGAAAAAGAAGCTCCTCGAATTCTACAACCTTTCAAAGGACATCGATGATTTAATGAGGATTGAATCCAGAATAAGCAGCATAAACTCCCGTTTAAACTATCTATACCTCCAAAAAGATTATTATGAAAAAGTTACGGATTATATAACATACCACGTCACAATAGAGAGCAAAGAAAAGCCTGTGTTCGAAATTGATTTAGGCTTCAGAAAAACAATATATCAAGCTGTGGCAATACTGCTCATGGTAATTGAGGGTATTCTTGCCCTGCTGATAATAATATCTCCATTTGCAGTGCTTTATTTGATTGGCAGGAATATTTATAGGCGCTTTAAAAAGTCTGAGCCGCAAGAGTAGCTACGGTTGAAGTTTTTGAAAGATTTGTTTAAATTTCGCTATAGGTCTCCAATTTTTAATTAAAAACTGCTCATATCTGAAGGAAAAGTCCTAAATATACGAAGGAACTACTTAATTTGGCGATGCTTATGGATATTGCCAAGTACATTGATCACACCAATTTGAAGCCTTATGCAACAAAGGAATAACGTTTTTAGTTTTTACACATACCGTTAGGGTGAGTGGTTGAAGGTCAAAGTAAAGCTTATTTTACCAACTTCTAAAGTTTATCATGGTGATTATTGTGAAGCTCTTGGATTATGATTGGAAGGACGGATTCTCCCTAGTAAAAGCAAAACTAGAATGCGATTGTGGTCATGTTTTCACTGTAACAGTGTTAGACCCCGGCGATACTGTGGAATGCCCGAAGTGCGGTCGAAAGTTCAAAGCCCGCATAAAGTACAAGTTCGAACCATTGGAGGCTGACCCATGATCATAGTGTTTATTTTAATCATTGTGAGGTCCGGGGATGAGAATAAAGTTATTGAGAAGCTTAAAGGCCATCCAATGGTGAAGGAAGTTTACAAGGTTTACGGGGAGTATGACATGATTGTCAAGATTGAGGCTGAGGACATTAACGAGCTGGATGACTTCCGTAACAAAGTTTTGGGGAAGATTAGGGAAATGGTGATGAGTGAAACCCTCATCGCAAGCTCTTATGGAGGTGGTTGGGATGATTAATTGGAGGCTGGAGAAATTGTTAAGGCAAAACACTAGGTTTTTTGCTAGGAGAAGTTTTGATTTTAAGGAGGTTTGTGGGAGGAGAGTGTTCAAGAAGGGAAAAAGGGACGATGCGTGATGGTTAGGGCGTATGTTTTGTTGACGGTGGAAATTGGAAAAGTTGAAAGGGTATTGGAAGATGTTAAGGCAATATCCGGTGTCATAAGAGCAGATGCAGTAACTGGGCCTTACGATGCAATAGTTGAGGTTGAGGTTGCGGATTTGGAGGGGTTAAGGAAAATCGTGCAGGATATACAGAACATTGACGGCGTTATAAACACAACAACAGAAATAGTAGGAGATTTAGAAGAGGAGTTGGCATGGCTTGGAAAGTTAGAGTTGATCAGTGAGGTTGTGTTGGGTGTGGCATTTGTGCTAGCTACTGCCCTGACGTTTTTGAAATGAATGAGGGGAAGAGTCAAGTCAAGGTGGTTGTGATTCAGGATGAAGAGGTTTACAAGTGTGTTGTGGACGCTGTTGAGGTTGCCCTACCCTTGCCATCACCATCAAAGAAGTTTGAGGAAGAAAAACCTTGAAGAAATCCTCCGCAGTGCTGGACTTTTGGATAAGCTGGTGGAGGTGATTGAATGAAGCTTGTGAGTTTTGATGTCTGGAACACCCTCTTAGATATCAACGTTATGTTGGAGGAACTTACAAAAGCCTTGGCTGAGCTGACAAAGAAAACACATAAGGAGATTTTTGAAAAGGTCATAGAAGCAAGAGGAGAAATCAAGGAGCTGAGGAAGAGCAAAAGAGGCAACCCAGAGAAAGCCTTGGAAGAAAGCCAAGAAATCCTTGCGAAAAAGCTTGGCTGTGATGTTGAAATTGTGAAAAGGGCTGTTGCTAAGGCAACGCTCAGAGTTAATGATACGATTCTCATTAAAGGAGCAATTGAAGGCTTGAAAGCAGCAAAAGAGAGAGGCTTAATCATAATCACAACGGGCAATGTCATGTTCTGGCCCTCCGCTTATACGCGCTTAATTCTTGAGAGGTTTGGGTTGGCGGATTTCATTGATAAGCAGTTTTATTCTGACGAGCTCAAAGCGTACAAACCTATGAAAGAAGTCTTCCTGAAGCCGTTGGGGTATTTTAGAGTTAAGCCGGAAGAAGCACTTCACATAGGCGACACCTATGCGGAGGACTTTGAAGGGGCTTTGAGTGCAGGATTGTGGGCAGTCTGGATTAATCCAGATGCTGAAAAAGTTGAAAGAATAGCAGAGAGGGGCTTTGTGGTGAGGAATGCTGGAGAGTTAGGGGAGGTTTTGGAGAAAATCAAGGTTTAGTTAGAGAATACAAAGAAAAAGAATCTTTCTCCCCTCTCCCGCATCACTTTCTCACATTTAACCAAGCTCCCAATCCAAGCTGCTTAGTCTTCTGATATCTCAAATCCTCTTTCCTATATCCAAAAGCCTCTAAAATCCTCAAAACTGCTGGCTTTCAGGTAGTAATTGATCCGGTTGGGCAGCTCTCTGCTGCTTCCTTTGCACACTCAAGATCGGTTTCAGTTACAAGTGCTTTAGCCTTTCCATCTTCGTCCATCTCAAAAACATCTGGGCAGATGCTTGCACAAACCCCACATCCAATGCACGTGTCCTTGTTAACACTAACCCTCATTTCCGACACCTCCAAAGAGTTCTCAAAAATAAAGGGGAATGCAAGCTTAAAATCTTTTTCAACCCTTGATCCATGACTACCTGAAAGCCTCACTATTTTGAACTTGCCTCCGCGTGCCTGCATTCACTCCCTTGAACGAGCTCGTGGAAACTCCTTGCTTAGCATGGCATACTCCCGCTCGTCAAAAGCCTTCTTAGAAAGCGGGAGGAGGACAATAGTATTGTTCAGCAAGGCGTAATCCTTCAAACTCGTCAAGAACTTGAAGACCGGCTTGAAACCATTCTCCAGAACCAAGTACTCAAAACCATCAAGCAAGACAACCTTGGGAGCATCCTCCCCCCGCATAAAATCAACCAAAGTCTGGAGAAGGTAGGGAAGCCTCGAGGGGTGAACTGAATTCTCCCCCTCAACCTTAGTGAGCCACAAGACTGGAACTTCTTTAGAGCCAAGCCTCCTCTTCACGAAGCTAAGCGGTTCTCTAGAGATTACAAAACCTTTTCTACTGTTTAAAAGCGTTAGAAAGAGCTCCCACTTTTCAAGGTGATCGCACAGGAAAATTCCGCTCGCCCCCCCGAGCGTAAAAATTTTCACGCCCGCTTGAGGAAGTTAAGTAATGCTTGTTTTTCAAGAGCAACATTATGAATATGGACAGGATTACCATTGTAAAGACTAATACCGCCTGCACCATCATCCCACCAAAATAGCAAACTGAGTTAATAACTTTTTCGCAATAATGTGATTAAAGTAATTCCCTAAAGTTAGTATTTCTACGAATTTTACACAAAGTGTTTCAAAAAATAAGAGAGATTGCCTCAAGGCAGGACAAACGTGAGTCCCAAGAGTTCCTTGTTCACTGACTTCACTATTGAGGATTGGTGAAACTTTCCTTTTGTCTCAACCTTAACGATCATACTTGCCAGTTCTTCAAGCAACGGCAAGGCTTCTGGAGTAGCAGTCTTCAACAAGTCAGTGTTAACGAAGTAAAACGCAATCCTCCGCTCATCACCAACAGAAGAAAGTATTTCGTTCACGGTACTCAACACTTCCCTCTTAGACTCGGCAAGCAGGAAGAGTTTTTCAATGCCCAGAACAGGATTAACTACCGCCCCCCCCGACAGAGAGTCAAAAATCCTCCTGTACTCTTGCTCTCGAATCGCTAGCTCTTTAATGTGAAGCCGTTCAACAACTTGCCCAACTTCCAACCTTCCCCCAAACTTTATGACTTTGACATCATCCAGAATGCCTGCATCAAGTCCGGCCAGCTTCATCTGAGCCTTATACAAGTAAAGAGTGTCTAAAACATCATCAACGACTACTTGATACCCCTTCTCTTTACCCCAATTTATTAACTGCCAGAGCCCCACGTAGGGCATTGTTGTGGAAGAATGCTCGATCAGCACAGTTTCACCAGGCTTGACACCATCCCAAACATTTTTAGCAATGCTCATTCACGCTCACCCTCCCAATTGGACTCCATTAATATTTCAAACTCAAGGAAATTTAACTCTTACTCTAACGCCAAAAAAGCAAACCGTGGTCAAATGGGGTTTGAATGGAAGAATTGAAATAAAATTCACCTGCAGACAAAATGCTTTTGTGATAGGCGCATGACCTCCACGCGGGGCGTGAATCCTTGGACTAAAGATTTTGGAACTCTAATAGTCTCAACCACCTCTCCTCCTATCGAATCAAACTCTGCAGAAACCTCCACGACCTGCTCGCTGAGAGCCTTAAGCATTTCCAAAGTCCGCTCATCCACATAATCCGTTTCCTCCTTCACCTATTTTTGTTGCAGTCTTTGAGCAATCACTACCAATGTATTCTTGTGGTGCAGGAGGTTAGCCTTGAGGGAGAGCATCATGGGGAGTACTACTTCCTCAGCACTCCCGTCATTGGCTTTCGGGCTGAACGGAAAAAGGTTTTGGGCGGCAACAAAATCCCTATCCGCCTCAAAACCACAAACAGGACACTTGAAGACCCTAACTACACCTTAGAGGATTATTTAACACAGTCTATGTATAGACAAATTTAAGGTGCTAAACGTGAGTATATACCTGGTGAATAGGATGGATGTGTTAAGCAGAGTTAAGGTCAGAGTTGAAAATGTTGTCGCCTCAATAGACCTCCATGGAGAGATTGATTTAGAAAAAGTTGCCAGCAACTTAAAAAATGTCGAATACGATCCAAGCATTTTTCCTGGTGCAATATACAAGCTTGAAAAGCCCAAAACTACCTTTTTAATTTTTAATACTGGAAAGCTGGTGTGTACGGGAGCAAAAAACACTGAAGAAGTAAAGGAAGCAGTTAAAACACTTGTAAGGCAACTAGAAAAGTTGGGAATGAAGTTTTCAGAGGACCCAACAATTGAAATTCAAAACCTAGTAGCTTCTGGAGATTTAAACTTAGGGGATTTAGATTTAGACATCATTGCTTTAACTCTGCCTAATTGTGAGTATGAACCTGAAATATTCCCAGGGATAATTTATAGAGTCAAGGGTTCAAGATTAACAGTGCTTTTGTTTACTACAAGCAAAATTGTCATTGCTGGAGCTAGGAACGAGGAGGATATCTGGTTTGCTGTAAAAAACCTCCTCAAGGAATTAGAAAAGTACGAGCTTGTAAACATGGAGGGATAATGCGATAAGCTTAAATATGCAAATTTTTTTACATAGGTATGAAGGTGGCTCTCATGAGAACATCAGACATGATCGTTGCATTTTCAAAGTTTATCGAAAACCCGATAACGAAGTTTGAGCTTAAAAAGCTTCTAGAGAGGGAAGAAAATGGCAAAACAAAACTTGAAAACTATCTTTTAGCTTACTCCGAGGGAAGAGAAGTCAGAAGCATACACTACAAACTTTTAAAGAAAGTCCTTGAAAAAGGCCTGGAAACATTTATTGGTGGTGGAAAGGAAAGACTTAGAGAAGCTTTGAAAGATCCACACTTCAGAAAAGGTTTAGCAAGCGTTGTTAGGGGCTTGGCTTATTTTGGGGTGAGAAAACCCTTCACGTCTGGAGCACCGTTTTTAATTGTCTGGGACGTTACTTATGCCTGCAACTTGAGATGTAAGCATTGCTATGCCAATGCTGGGAAGCCATTAAGAGATGAACTCACAACAGAAGAGGCATTAAAAGTCGTTGATACTCTTGGAGAAGCGGGGGTTGCCGCTTTAGCCTTTTCTGGGGGAGAACCTTTGGTTAGAAAAGACATTTTCAAGCTAATTGACAGGGCTAAAGACTATGAAATGTACGTTGCAATAGCAACAAATGGAACTCTTCTGACAAAGGAGAACGTTAAAAAGCTTAAAGAACATGGCTTAGACTTCATTCAGATAAGTTTGGATGGGACTAAAGACACTCACGAGGTCTTTAGAGGGATTCCCGGAATTTATGAAAGAACGGTAGAAGGCATTAAAAACGCCGTTGAAAGTGGGATAACAACTTGCATATCAATGACTGCTACAAAGCTCAACTATAAGGACGTTCCAAAGGTAATGGATTTAGCTGAAGAGCTTGGCGTTAACTATTTCATGTTATACAATTTTATTCCGACAGGAAGGGGAACTTTTGAGATTGATCTAACTGCAGAAGAGAGGGAAGAGCTTTTGGAAATGCTTTGGAAAAAGCTTAACGACGAGAGCACAAAGGTAAGCTTCCTTTCTACAGCCCCTTACTATGCGAGAATTGCCCTACAGCACAAGAAGTATTACTTGGCAACACACTTTTATAATGCTAGGCTTGAGGGTCGCTTAACGGCTTTGGCAGACTTTATAGGGGGTTGTGGTGCGGGAAGGTTTTACATGGCGTTAAAGCCTAACGGTGACATGCAGCCGTGTGTTTTCTTTCCGCTTAAGCTTGGGAGCATAAAGGAGTTTAAGAATGGTGATGAGTTCTTGGAGTTTTGGAGGACTAACGAAGTTTTAGAAAAGCTTAGGGATAAAGATAAGCTTGAGGTTTGTGGAGACTGTAATTATAAATACGTTTGTGGGGGTTGCAGGGCAAGAGCTTACGCTTACTTCAAAGATTACTTAGCTCCTGACCCTGGATGCATAATTGTCCACTCTATGTTCAAGAAAAAGAAGGAGGAGCTTGGCATATTCGAAGTTTCCAATGACAAAATTCCCTTGACATCTAATTGCTTTTACATAAGAGGTGATGGTGATGGCAAGGATCGTGCTGAGCACCGATGAAACATTGACAAGCACTTATCGTGACGTTCCTTTATTGGATTTTCTCGGCTGTGCTCCCGTCGATAAGTTGCCAAGCTGGGTTTTTAGAATTCTTGATTCTCAAATTCCAGACAACAACGGAATCTTAACTATGGCGCCCTATGGACTGAGGAAAATTGAAGCTGCACTGCTTGCTCAGGAATTCAAGAGGGAGGAAGTTGTAGTTGCTCACCCGAGGAAGATAGGGCAGTTCATAGATGAGAAGACAACAATCGTAGCACTTTACGAGATGGATCCTATGGGCTTGGGCCCGGTAAGCATGATGTTTACAAACGGTGGAAAATGGACGAACTACACGAGGTTTAAATTCTTCCAGCTCGTTGAGAAGATAAATGCCCTTAGGGAGAGAAAAGGCTACAAGTTTAAGCTCGTCGTTGGAGGTCCAGGGGCGTGGCAGATTGACTTTAGAAAGGAAGAAAGAGAAAAGCTCAAAATTGACCATGTAATTATTGGGGAAGCAGATCACGTTGCCGGAGACATCTTCAGAGACATAGAGAGTGGCAATGCTGATGAAACGGTATACATTAAAAGCTGGCCAAGAGTCGATGAAATTCCAACCATAGTCGCACCCTCATATAAAGGCCTCATTGAAGTAATGCGCGGTTGTGGGAGAGGATGCCGCTTTTGCGAGCCCAACTTAAGAGTGGCCCGCTACATTTCCCTCGAGAAAATTGAAGAGGAGATAAAGCTGAACATCACGGCGGGCATAGATCACGCATGGCTCCACAGTGAGGACATCTTCCTGTACAAGGTCGAGGATAAGAAAAACTTCTATCCAAACGCTGAAGCCGTGATAGAGCTCTTTGAGACGGCCGCCAAGTATACGAAAAACGTTAATCCAACCCACGGCTCGATTGCTGGAGCTTTAGCAAACCCAGGAATGATTGAGGGGATATCAAGAATTGTAGGAGCAAACGGGAGGCACTGGATTGGAATCCAAGTGGGCCTTGAGACTGCCTCGCCGAGGCTAATCGGAATGTATATGAACAACAAAATGAAGCCCTTCTCGCCAGAGGAGTGGCCGTGGGTTGTGTTGAACGGCACTTACGTCCTCAACAAGAACTACTGGTTCCCAGCTTACACAACTATCTTAGGTCTCCCTGGGGAGACTGAGGAAGATGAGATAATGACCGCCCAGCTTATAATAACGATGGAGAGGGAGCTTGAAGAGAAGCTCGGCAATAGGGCACACTTCACAGTAACTCCATTAGCTTTTATCCCCATGGGCTTGCTTAAAGATAGGGAATTCTTTAACGTTGAGGAGATGATGACTGAAGGCCGGTTCCTGCACCTCTATCATGCTTGGAGGCATCTCTATAAGGAAGTAGTGAAAGGTCTGCCAATGGTTATGAAGGGAAATCCATTCCTGCTTCCCTTCTATCCGCTGGCAAGGCTCGGAGCACGCTTGGTTGTTGAGCACTTAAGAAAGTGGGGAATCAAGCGTGGATTTAATCCAGATAAAAGGCTCGAGCCTTTGGATGTTAGAATCGATGTGGATGAGCATAAATGGCATCCAACTCCATCGCTAATTGAAGCGTATTAGAAAAGAGGAGGTGTTAAACTTATTAAGAATAACTGCATTAGTATAGAGTGGATTGAAGCATATTAGAAAAGAGGAGGCGGCGATTATGCCGAAGGTGGAGATTGAGAAGGAAGAAGGAGAAGTAAGAATTGCCGCAGATAAGGCAACCCTTGAGAAGTTGGAGAAGGCAGTGGAAACCCTTGAGGAATTAAAGAAGCAGGTGCCAGGAATCCCAAGACCCAAGATAGAGGAGGCTATAGCTTCCATTGTAGAGGCAAGAGAAAAGCTCATTCCAAAGGTAGACGTGGAGAGGATTATTGAAACAGTTAAAGGCAGTGAAACAGAGCTTCACATTAAGTTTGACAAGCTGACCTTGGATGGAGAAGTGACAATAAAATTTGCCCCGCTGAAAAAGGAATGACTTCCCCCTTCATTTTTTTATGGTGATAATGGTGAATGCAAAAAACCTTGTAGGAATGCTTCTCAAGCTTCAGAGCTTAATAGTAGAGGGCTCACTTGAGATAAAGCTTGGAGGCAATTTTATCACGATAAGCAAAGATGAGATAATTGTGGATATATCAAGCCCAGGGGAAATAACCAAGCTTGCAAGAGCACTGAAGGAGAGTATGAAGAGTGGCATCACAAAGACTATAAAAAGCATTCCAGATGTCATGAAACTCATAGCAGAGGTTGGAGAAGAGCTATACGAAGCCAAGAAAACACTCATCATCAAATATCGGGGTAGAGATGTTGCGATAATGGGCTTTAAAGCAAATCCCGGCATTCTTGGAATGAATAACGTCGAAATTAAAGACAAGGTAGAGTTAATGAGATTAATCTCAGCTCTTCTAATGATATCATCTCTTCTCTAGGGTCTAATGAGTTTTAATATTTCATACATGAAAAAGCCAGCAAGAATTAGTATGATCATGCTAAGTATTCTAGGTTCCTGACTTATGCCCGGGTAGGCGACATAGGCAATCAGAATCAATGGAAGCACCAAACAAATTGCAACACCCCAGCTTTTTATATAAATACTCAATCCTAAGAAAAAGACAAGTACTAATGCCAGTACAACAAGGCTAACACCTAATATTACTTGTAAGAGCACGTTCAAACCCCACTTGTAAGTTATTCCACCAGCTAATGCTAAAACAGAAAACAACACCACATAAGCTTTTGGCTTTCTCATCCTTTACTCCCCCAAAGTGGAGTTATGCTTTTTCGAGCACTACTGTTAAAACCCCACTCTTCTTGTACGACTTATCCTTAATCCCCTTGACTTTACAAGGAAGCTTAACCCTCTTGTACTTCCCATCTTTAGTCTTTATCACAACTTCATCATCACCAGCTAAATGGACGTCAATATTCTCCTCCCTCCCCCCAGGCAACTCAGCAAGAACACTAACACTATCCTCGTCCTCAAAAACATCAACCATAAAATCGCTAAACTCAACCTCTTCAATGAGTGGTTTCCCACTTCTAACTTTTCCTGGAACATTCCCAAACTCTCGAATCTGAGGCTTCCCATCTGGGCCAATATGCATTGTGAAACCATAGACAATCGGCTTACCATCTATATCAAAATACCTAAACTCTTTTTCAAGCTCTCTGAACTCTCTCTCAACTTGCTCTCTAATTCTCCTGATCTCATCTTCTATATCAAAAAAGAACTCATCAAAAAAGCCATCCCAAAAATCCCTTCTTCTCCTCATCTCTAACACCCCAAACAAACACTATAAGCAGAAAAATAAATCAAAAAAGAAAGCAACACTAATATTCACCCCCGTATTTGCCCTCATATTCACTTCCAGACTCCTTATCCTTCTCTTTCTCGAGCTTGCTCGCTGCAATGACGTCGTCGATTCTGAGGATCATTATTGCTGCTTCGCTTGCACTCTTGATTGCCTGCTTCTTGACTCTCAAAGGCTCTATGACACCGCGCTCAAGCATGTCGGCTGGCTCCCCAGCAGAGACATCAATTCCTATTGCCTTGCCCTTAGTTTTGTGTTCGCTAATGACCTTAACAAGCATATCAATTGTGTCAAGTCCAGCGTTCTCTGCTAATGTCTTGGGGATTATCTTAAGTGCTTCTGAGAATGCTTCAATTGCTAAAGCTTCTTTGCCTCCAACTTGCTTTCCATATTCATCAAGTCTGATAGAAAGTTCAATCTCAGTTGCGCCTCCTCCTGGGAGAATTGCACCGTCTTCCATAACATCCTTGACGACTTTAATGGCATCCTCAAGGGCTCTCTCGACTTCATCAATGACGTGCTCTGTTCCACCTCTGATGAGGATTGTTACTGCCTTTGGATTCCTGCAGCCTTCAACAAATATCATGCTCTCTCCAGCAATCTTGCGCTCTTCAACGAGCTCTGCATAACCCAGATCTTCTGAAGTTAAGTCTTTTACATTTGTTACTATCTTTGCTCCTGTTGCTTTTGCTAACTTCTCCATGTCGCTCTTCTTGACTCTTCTCACTGCCAAGATTCCAGCCTTGGCCAGGTAGTGCTGTGCAAGATCATCAATACCCTTCTGACAGAAGACGACGTTTGCTCCTGTTGCAACGATCTTGTCAACCATCTCCTTGAGCATTCTCTCCTCTTGCTCAAGGAATGCTTGTAATTGCTCTGGGCTTGTGATTCTGATCTCAGCATCTGTCTCTGTCTCCTTGACCTCAATTGCGTCGTTGATTAATGCAATTTTAGCGTTTTCAACTCTCTTTGGCATTCCTGGGTGAACTCTCTCCTTGTCGATTACAACACCCTTGATGAGCTGACTCTCTTCAACGCTCTCTCCTTCCTTCTTTTCGATTTTAATATTATCAACGTCAACACGATACTTACCAGTTTCATTCTTCTCGGCAATGAGTCTAACAGCTTCGACTGCAAGCTTTGCTAGGTATCCCCTATGAGATTCTGCGCTCTTTCCTGTAATCGCTGTTTTTGCTATCTTAAGCAGAGTCTCTTCGTCATCTGGATCAACCCTTATGGATATATCATCAAGAATCTCTTGTGCTTTCTCTGCAGCCATTGTGTAACCCTTGACTATAATGCTTGAGTGGATGTTCTGGTCGAGTAACTCTTCAGCCTTTCTGAGGAGCTCACCGGCAATAACGACGGCTGTGGTTGTACCGTCACCAGCCTCTTTGTCCTGGGTCTTTGCGACCTCGACCATCATCTTTGCAGCTGGGTGCTGGATGTCCATCTCATCGAGAATAGTGGCACCATCGTTGGTAATGACGATGTCACCAAGGCTGTCAACAAGCATTTTGTCCATACCCTTTGGTCCTAAGGTTGTTCTAACAGTCTCAGCAACAATTCTTGCAGCAAGAATGTTCAACCTTTGGGCATCTCTACCAACATATCTCTGGGTTCCCTCAGGGAGAATTAAGATTGGTTGGAAGGTTGTTCCTTCATTTGATTTCAAACCTGTTTGAGTCATTTATACCCACCTCTAACCGTATTTTTACTTGCAAAATTGCCACATTTTTTAATTACATTTCGTTCTTTTTCAGTTATGAGTTTATTTGCGCTATTTATACGCTTTTCGCTAGAACTACTATTACACGTAGGTTAAATTACGTTAATATTTCTCATTACTTTGCTAATGTTTTAAAATATAAAAAGTTATATTAAACAAAGAGACAGGTTGCTAAATATACACCTATCTAATACAACAACGATACTGTTAAGATAAGCAGTGGGACATCAAGCTTAATTTTCTGGAATTGGAAATGGAGAAAGAACATGAAGGCAGAAAATCATCGTTCCCGCTACCAGTTGCATTCGTTGCAACTAGTGCGGTTGGCTTTTCGCTCCCGTTCACATCGGAGCCACCGGCTACCTCAAACGGGAGGTCATCAGCCTTTGGGCTGATGACGGGGGAGTTAAGGGGGTGGTACTCCCTATGACGCTCTCTCGAGGCTAACCTCCTGCACCACAAGAATGCACTAGTTACTGTTGCTCAGAAGTTACAACAAAAATAGGTGCAGGAGGAAACGGTACTCACCACAAGCTTTATCGTACTAACTTCAAAGTTTATCATGGTGGTTGTGATGAAGCTTTTGGGTTATAAGTGGATGGAT
>NZ_SNUI01000017.1:0-14799 GCF_012027375.1 Thermococcus sp. LS2
CCTCTTGTTGTGTCAGTTGGAGCTGATGAACCTTAAACTCCACGGCATCTAGAAAGCTTCCATCCAAAACCTTGACTATAACTAGTTCTTCTTTTGCCCTGGTCATTCCAACGTAATACACCCGCTTCTCCTCATGTATCCTTTCGTTATTTCCAAAAATCCTTGTTAACCTTCCTAACTTCACAAAATCAATCAAAATCACCAAATCAGCCTCGGAGCCCTTACTAGAATGCATGGTATCCACGAAAAGCCTGTCCGTGTTCTCCAAAATTACAATCTTCTTATTAAGGATTAAGCGCAGTAGCTCGGCTGCCTCTTTCCCTTCCATTCTTGCAACTTGAGTCAGGTCTATGAACTCATGCGGATTTTCTAAGAAGTCTTTAAGTAGCGGAGCAATGTTCTTAGGGCCAATTACACTAACAAGCCTTTTGGCATTTTGCTTTTCAATGTTCAGCTTGATTGCTGCGAAGAACAGTTCAGAGTAAGCGAAGTTCGCGGAGTGATTTACAATTGCACTGAGGATGAGGTCCAACACGTGCTCCCTATTCTCATCCTTTTTCTCATCACCCAGAGATTTTAAGAGTGGTGCAAAAACAGTGTACTTCAGGAAGTGCCTTGCCTCGTCCAGGTCAACATACGTTTTTGCATCATTCTCATCATAATGTTCTATCTTATCAGCAGTTTCCAAGATTCCCTCAACTCTCTCCCACAGGCTTTTCACGTTCTTAATCTTTCTTACTGCAATCCCTCTTTCATAAAACTCTTTTTCAAGTTCTCTAGCAACCTCATTAGTCCTAGCGAGCACGAAGACAGTTTTACCCTCATGTAAAGCCTTTAACACCTTGGAAAGAATTTTATCGACGATTTCCTCTACATCGTATTCGGCAACCGTTATTTCAGTAACTTTACCAACACTCTGTCTTGGGTTGAAGGAGTAGTGAATTCCATACTCCTCCAAGAGTTTTAACTGCTCTGGAATTAGCCTTAAGCTTGTTGTCTGTACTAAGATTGGAAGTCTGTAACTCTCGTCAAGCACGTGCTTTTCAGCGTCCTTGATGAACTCCAAGAACTCTTTTACGTCAGCAGCTTGAAAACTGTAAATCGCTTGTAAGGGATCCCCTGCAACAATTACAAGCTCTATGTCGCTGTTTTCGATTAACTGTCGTATGATAGCCCACTGAAGCTTGCTCAGGTCCTGAGCCTCATCAATAATCAACACTTTGGTGCCCTTGAACTTTTCACTATCCTTCAGGGTGTAGTTTTCAAGAAAAACCCGAGCTAGAGTGCTTGGATAATCAATAACCTTCTTCTCCAGCTTCCACATTTCATATTCTCTAATTAGAAAAGCCAATTTGACCATGTCGTTTCTTTCAAGTTCTCCAACAGCTTGTAAAAACTCCAGCTCCCTCTGGAGAACTTCTATAAGCTTCTCCACGTCGACAGCATCACCTACAGCCCTAACACGCTCTTTTGCCCACTCAGTAATGTTGTTAACAGCATAAGTATAAGCCGTCTCAAAAATGTTTCCCAGCAACTGCTCGTCCCCATGTGGGTCGTATCCAATCCTCTTTTCTTCAGCAAAGCGCTTGAATGGGTTGAATTTCCCAAATCGATTTCTTGTAGCGTTTATCATGTCCCTTTCTAGGCTGAAATAGAGTTTTTCATATTCTGTTTTCGCTTGTTGGAGTTTAAGCTCGTTCCCCTCGACTAGAAGAGCCCACACAAGGCTATGCATTGTACGAATTCTTTCGGCCCAACCACGCCTTTTCTGCCTTAATTCGTACGAATAATCCCCCGTAATTCTCCTGATTGCCTCCAGCTGGGCGCTCGTGGTAAAAGTCAAGAACAGCAGTTCATCCCTCGAGTATTTGCCAAGAAGCTCTCCGTTGTCCCTGAGAATCTTTTCAGCCCTTTTTCTGTCTTCTTCAGTCAAGTTAGTGTTTGTGAGATACTTGATGATGCTGATTAGATGCGTGGTCTTCCCGGTGCCGGGAGGGCCTATGATAGCGATTTTCCTGAGAGCGTTCACGCTCTCACCCCCTTGAGAAAAATAGTGCTATCTTGAACCTCAACCTCGCCAGAATCGACCAGCTCTTGGACTACTTTATCGACGAGCTCTTCATGATAGCCCAGCATTGCTAAGAGCTCGTTAATGCTAATTCTGCCATTTTTGTAAAGTTCTTCTCTGATCTTTTGAATTGCAACTTCGATTAGTTTTCTTGAGAGAAAATTCTCCTCAATTTCTGCAGGTGGTTCCTCAAGCAAGTCTTCCAAGTCTACGCCAGTCTCGCGCAAGTAGAATTCTCTAACCTTCTCATAATCAAACAAATACACTACAATCTTGCTTCCTTCGCTAGTAGTTTCCGTCGTGGCAACGTCTTTTATGAATAATTTGTTGTCCTTAAGAAATGCCTTAAGCTTCTTGAGCTTGCTTGCACTTTTGTCCACGGCTTCCTTAAGAATCCTAGCAGGAATTACCAGAACCTTCTTCTCGCCCCTTTCTAGGACATTTAGAGCGTCTGGAATTCTTATCTTGTCACCTGCACGGATTTTGGGGTAGATATCAAGCAAGTTTATGAATGCGGCCTTCAGCTCTTTAAGCTCATTCTCCTCTTTCGTTTCTGCTTTAGCCCAAAGGTCAGCCAGCCACCTTTTAATCGCCTTGTAGGTATGATAATAGTAATTCTTAACAACCATATCTAGAAGATTCGAATATCTCAATTGCACATCCAAGTCATCCACGTTTAAGAGCTCGGCGAGAATCTGTATTATGTCGTCTTTGCTCAAGTACAGCTTCTTACCAACCGCTTCGACAAATTTAGTGTTCAAGCTGGCGAAGTTATCAATGAAATCAGTATCCTTGACCTCAAAAAGCCCAACAGCCTCCTTCATGTCGTTTTTAATCGGTACTGCCGTAACGTCCCCTCGTCCAATCTTCAAGGTTAACCGCTCGCTGATTTTGTTTACCAAAGTTATCAACAGGGTTATTTTCGTGCTGTCAGCAATCTTAACCTCCTTCAGCTTCACAACGCTAACAACAGCCCGTTCCTCAAGTTCTTTATAATACTCGCCTAAAACCTGCTGGATTTTCCTTAGAACCTCCTTTTTCATCTCATAATCCTTAATCTTAGGCAAAGAAAGTATTGCTTTGATCACAAACCTGTGAGCATCTTCTATATGGCTCGGTTTGGCTTCTACGACCCCTTGAACAATCTGATCCGTGTTTAAGAGGTTCAGCTCTGCCAACGCTAGCTCAGCCTTGCTGGGCCGTCCTTTCTTCTTTTCTCCCCTCTCCACGCCTTCATGAACCCTAACCTCACCCTTCCCAGTTCTAATGTACTTCTTAGCGTACTTCCTTGCCATTCTGACTTCAAGAGAAATCTCCCTTAGCGTTTTAATGATAAAGTCCTTGACAAGCTCTGCAGACCTCTCAAAATCCTCGCGCTTGAGCTTCTCCAATTCTTCAGCAGTAAAGCCAAAAACTTCCTTCTTGCCCGCTCCAAAGATTTTCTCAAAATCCTCATCGTCGACAATCCTCAGATAACCAATTACTTTATCAACAATGTCTGACCAGAGTTTCAAATCCCTCAAGCGCTCTTCGAGTGGTTTGTTCTCCTCAACGAAGTCGTCAGGAATCTTAAAGAAGAAGGACTTCCAGCCAACTTTTTTCTTTGAATTCTCCAACTCGTTAGGTTCTTCAAGCTTACACTTAAAGAAAGTTTCAATTGTGTGGCAGACTGCGTTAATCCTGTTGTCTTCAGGGTCTTCATCGAGTCCAAAAACTTCTCTTTCGATGTATAAAACCCTATCAAATATTCTAATTATTGTCTCAATACCCACGCCCCTTGTTAAGAAGAATACAGGCATTTTCAGGAAGAATTCGTTCTTCTTGTCTTCCCAAATAAACTTAAGCAAATGCTTCACAATTACTTCGATAATCTCCTTGTCCTCGATTTCAAAGAAATCACTTAGATTAACTTTCTCAAGGAGTTCTCTAATGTTGTGTTTTTTCAGATACTCTTCCCAAACATCCTTGTAATGTAGCTCTCCACTAACTTCAATCTTTGCTGACGCTACCCTCTTCTTGCTCTTTTTAGCCCTTTTTCTGCTCTGAAGCATTTTCTCAAGCTCATCAACCTTAATATAATTATCCTCATCAAAATAAATGACATCAACGTCTAGAATGTTCTCGGGCAAGAATTCCACTCTTCCGGCCTCTTTATCTTCTCGAAAAGCAAGCTTTGCATTCACAGTGAAAGGTAGCCTAGAAACTCTTGATGGGTTCTTTACTTTGCTATCAAGAACGCTCTCTGCAAACGCTGGATCATTAAAGGCTCTTGCAAGTAAATCAACCAAATAGTCTCTTATAAAGCCAAAATACTCTTCATACTTCTTCTGATCTTCTAAAACTTGGTCGAACTTGAAGTACAGGTGAATTCCAAAACCACTGTCCACGGCCAGAAAGGGCTTAAAGCCCAAATCCTCCTCGATCTTGTCAATCAGTCTTAACCCAGATTCTTTCTTGAATTCAGCAGCAGTCTCCCTGTTTTCTAAAAGCCACTCCTTCGAGAGCACAACTCGCTTACCGGCTAACTCAACTTCTTTGAAAGGTGGATTCTCCTTGAACAGGTCAAGGTCAGTAAAGAGCACTTTGAAGTTCTCCACGTCTTCATCTACTGAAGAGTAAGTATTTCGCTGCTTCTTTCTCTCCTTCTGCTTCTCTAAAACTTCCTTTTTCCTAGCGTGTACACCAAAGTAAATCCCATGCCAAGTTGCTTCTCCGTTTCTGATTTTCTTTTCCCACTCGTTAGCTTTCTTTACGAGTTTTTCAAACTCATCTGGGAATAAGAAATACTCTGACTGGGGCTTTGATGATTTTACGTGCTTAAACTTCCTTGAGATGACCCTAAGTTCTATAACATCTCCGGGAGTGTAAAAGTTCTCGAGGATTACCTTAAGCTCGCCCTTCTTCTCGCCAGTTATCACCCCTCCCACCCATTACTCTCAATGTGAGTAACTGATATTTAAACATAACTCTCTAGTTAAAACTATATTACCCTTCTCGATGGTATAAATGAGGTGATGGTGATGGTGGTGGTCATACCGTTGAAGATACCCAATTTTCCAAATGAGGGTGCAATCGAGATTACAGAACTGCTAGTTTCGAGGAAGTTGCAGCCTTTGGCAATAGCCCTCCGCAGGTATCTAGAAAAGAAGCGAGAATTAAGCCTGCTTGATTTGATAGAGCTTGCCGTGAATTTGAGTGGTGATAAGGAGCTTGAGGAGGAATTCAAGCGGCTCATAGAAGAGGGCGCAGAAACTAAAGACATCATTAAGAGGTTAACCATAAAGTCCGCGGAAAACGGCTCTAATTTTCACGAAAAATGGCTGGAAGTGAAGAAAGTTGTGCAGAGATTTGCAGAGGTTCAGTTAGTTGCAGTAAATGATTCAGGCATTCTCTATACACCAGAACGGGCACAAAAACTGTTCATGCTGATGGCAGAACTTGTCTAAGGATTTTTTTCTCTTTTTTGATTTAAATAACGTCTTGAATCCTGACTAGATGTTGTCTAGGAGTATTTCTTCTCAGGGAATAAGACGAATATGAAGATCCTCAACAAGTTTCTTGCACCTAAAAAAAGCTTTTGAATGTTTTATAGGCGCGAGAGAATTTTGACAACTTCTTTGTGATAATCGGGGACTGTAGGTAGATTGATAAAGATTTTTTTGTTGTTTTCTAGAATTTTTTGAGCAACCATGGGGGGATTTGATATAAGGAGTTTTATATAGGTTGGGTCTGGATCGTCAAAATCAATAAGTCCTGCTTCAGTTGGCTGTTTGGGATTGCCTATGTGATAATCGGCAGCTTCTCGTATACTTCTGTATATTTGTAACGTTTCTTGAACATCTGAGGCGCAGTCGGCGAGATCTTCAAGTCCATGATTAGTAAGCATGATGTCTAGTTTTTCATAGAATCTTATTAGTTTACTGTGGTAGCTCAAAATAGCGGCAGAATCTAACCTTTTTCGTTGGAGGGACATGGCAATGTTTATGTCATTTTGAAGGTGGTTAATAAGATTCTCTCTTGTTGTATGATAGAGGAAATAATATACTCTGTTTGCTATAGTGCGCCATTGGATTTCTGAGCTAAGTGTGGGTGGATTATTATGGTGTAGGTGTGTACAAATGTTCCAAAATTCTATGGGGTTCATCGTCACCCCCTATTAGGGTGCGGGAAGAATAGTAACTAACCTAGCGAGTTGTCTATCAACTTTTCTTAGTTCTCGGTGAATTTTTAATAACTCTTCATATGGATTATCACCGTGAAGTTCTACCTGCACTATGATTTCTTGTTCTCCATCTTCAGGACTTGTGTGGAGTGTTATGTTTCTTATCGCGTATTCTTTGAGATTCTCTTTGAAAATTTGTTGAAGGCGTTGTTTTATCTCGTCATATCTTTTCTCAATGGGGAGAAATACTCTTTTTTTATCTTTTTTATCCTCTTGTTGTAAGGTAATCAGCACATCTCTCTGGAAAAAGTTTTTGTATATGTCCGCGAAGTTTACTTTGATTGGGTAAGATATTACTGGTTTTTGAGATAGTGAAGAACCAGAGGGATATTTTAGTGGGGAGTGGGGTATTTGGCCTCTTTCTTCAATGAGAACTTGATCCCATCTGTGAGGGTCATATCTTTTCATTTTCCTCACCTTGTTCTTGTTTGGATTTGTAAAGCTGTAATATCCTATCAAGGTCGTTGAGTAGTTTTTTCGCTGTTGCTGGGGTCATTATGAGCCTTGCCACTGAGACAAAGTATCCTTGATATTGGGCATTGCCATCTTTAACAACTAAGGATATTTTTGGTTTTAAGAATTCGATTACTATTGAATCATCATTTAGGACATTTATTGTTGCAGCAGTCACATGGGTTTCCACAAATTTTTCATCTTGAGGAATTACAATGAGTTGTTCTTTTTGGATTTGACTTTCTTCACTCATAAAACTCTCCCATATGAGGGTTGGATAAGGTCTTATAAAACTTTTGCGCAAGTATCTTAAGATAATGTTAGGATAAGCTGACATCACCTCTCGAAGCCATTCAGTCACATCACTAGGTGGACAATCGAGCAGGCTTAAGTTCCTAGCATTACTTCAGAAAAAGAAGAGGGAAGATAAGAACTGAAACCATATTAAACTGGGTAGTTTCAGTCTTAAAATCCTTTTGCAGGAACAAAACCCCAGTAGAAAAGAAAAACCCGGACCACACTGTTAGGATTAGGGTTTCTATTGTCACTTTCAATATAGTGTTGGTCATGAGAACAAAAAGGATTTTATATTTCTTTGTTGTTCTCATGACCGAAGGGAGGCGATAATATGCCGATAAATTTAGACGATTTGAGGGCTAATATTAAGGAATACATTGAATCGGGAGAAGATGACTTCAAAAAAGGGAGATATAATTCAGCCATCATCATGTATTTCAAGGCTATGGTTGGAATTTGTGATTACGTCATTAAGAGGGACTTAGGACTTGAGCCAAAGAGCCATGCGGAAAGATTTGCAGTTTTAAGGCTCCATTACAGAGATTTATATCGCATTGTAAATAAATATTTTGACTTTTATAGGGACGCCTATGAAAGAAGAATAACAAAAGGAGAAGCGAGGGAGATTAGAAATGCAGTTCTCCAGCTTACCGATAGAATTAAGTGAGCTCATGGAAGTAGCCAAGAGGTTCAAGAGACGGCACAAGAAGGTTTTTGATGTGATCCTCTATGGATCCACAACACTTGGGAAGGAGAAGCCTAACGATTTTGACTTTATGGTTATTACCAGAAAAGCCAACGATGGAGAACGCTTTGATTTGGCCTTTGAGTTTAGGGAAATGCTATTAGACTTAGGCTTTCTCCATGAGAAGTTGGATGTTAAGGCTATCAACCTGGAAAGCCTTTGGGATCCAAATTATTTGGCTACTCCGGGAATCATCATTAGCGGCTTTTCTCTAATCAGGGGAAAGCCGGTTCATGAGCTTATGAATGGGGAGGGTTATAGTCTCTTTAACATAAGTGTGCAGAGGCTGAACAGGACCCAGAGGAAGAAGTTCAACTACGCCCTTAAAGGGAGAAGTGGTAAAGAGGGCGTTCTCAAAGAGCTTGGAGGAATATTCTTGGCTCCTTGGGTGGTTTTAGTTCCCATAGAAAATACCTATAGGTTCAGGGAGTTCCTAGACTATTGGGAGGTAGAGTATGAGGTTTATCTAATGTATGGAATAAAGAGTATGGTCAAAAGGTTATAAATTAGCTTTAGGTGGTAGAAATGAGCCAGAAAAATAACAAAGGTGTTCCAACTCATTTGCGAAAAAAAGTCTTGGAGATGTACAATTATTCTTGTGCGAAGTGCGGGTATGCGTATCTTGAGATACACCATAAGGATAGGAATCCTGCTAATAATTCTCTTGATAACTTAGTTCCTCTTTGTAAGGAGTGCCACTACTATGAGCACCTTGGAATGAAGTGGCCAGATGTTAGACTTAGACTGTTAGAAAAGCTACCCTCATATGATGAAAAGCTGAAAGAAAGAGTGAGATGGAAATTAGAATATGAATTAGATAAGGAGATAAATGAACTCGTGAGCAAAATTGTTAATGAAATCATAAACAGGATCCATATTCCCGGTTCACAGCTGGCTATGCTGAATGACGAAATCGAGAAGATAGTCATGAAAGAAATTAGTAAAACAGTAAAGGATGTCAGTGAGGAGCTTGACATAATGGCCAGCAGGCTTGTAAATGAAATCTCTCGTCCCTCCAAAGTAAAATCCATCAGAGTTAGGATAGAGTGTGACGTGTTCTATGATGATAACACTAATACTAAGAAGGAGATAACAGAAACGTTTGATTTTCAAGAAGTCTTTCAGACAGAAAACGAATCTGTAAGGGGGAGGAAAGTAAGAAGCCTCATTAGGGGAATATTGAAGGAAATGCTAGAAGATCTTAGGGAAGTGTTGAAGATGGAAGATCTGATGAAAGAGGGAATAAAAATTGCGATAACAGAGGAGGAGATAAAGAGAATCATTAGATGGGAATTAAAAAGCGAAATTAGGAGCAGAATACGGAGAGAGGCACATGAGAGGATTGAGAATCTTTTGAATGAAATAGAGAAAGAATTGCAAGAGGAGCGTGAAAGGATAGTATCTAACCAATAGTTTCCACCTGTGAATTTGTATATTGTCACGATATAGGAGAAATCAAAACTAAGCCTTGGCTATTCTTCAGTTCAAAAAGATAAAAGAAGAAGGAGAGATTCACGGGGTGTCGAGTTCTTTGATTGCTGCCAGTAGTGCTCTTCTGTTCTTGCCAGCTTTTTTGATTTTGTCCCCAAGCTCTTCTGCTCCTCTGATCCATTCTTCATTGTGTGATACTCTCATTATCGCTCTCTTTAAGATATCAAATGCCCCAACTACAGGAACCTTTATCTCGTCGTCCTTGTGCTTATTGAAGATTTCTAGGAATTTCTCAAGCCTCTTGAGTGTTTCCACATCTCCCTTCTTCTCTAGCAAGTGCTTGAGCTCCTCAAATTTTTCCTCAACCATGTAGTACATGTAAATATGATATAACTCACATGGCGGTACTGGTCGGTTCAAGTAAAACACTTCCAGGACTTCTGAGTCTATCTCTTCAAGCTTTTTCTGGAAAATTGCTTCTATGGCTTGTTTTAGTGCTTCAAGTCTGTCCTGCACTTCAAGATAGTAAACTGAGAGCATAGCGTCTTTTATTGCTTTGGTAAATGCCATCTGGAGTTCCTCGAGCGTGGTCGGGATTATAATGTTCTCTCCCTCAATCGCGAGGAGGATCTGAGGGTTCCTCACGCACTCCACATGGCACCACCTCGCTGGGTACTCATGCAAAACTGGTATATAAACACTTCGGTCGATGAGGAGTAACGCATACTTTATATGGCACATTGTATGTTAAATAAAATTTTTAAATATCTAGCTTGTATATTTTTATGGTGATAGTATATGGAAAAAGGAGAAAGCAAAGTTGTTAGGTTAACAGATGATGCATACAAGGCTCTTGGTAGATTACGAGGGAAAATTAGGAGGTATGGGGAAAGCTACTCATATTCGGATATAGTGCTTGCTGCAGCTCTTCTCCTTGACAATGCTATTGAACGCCACATTGCGAATGTTAGAGACTTGGCGACTATTGCAAAAGTTTTGCGCCTTCAGAAGTTGAGGGGGGAACTACCAAGGGATTTTGATATTTTTGAAGAACTCAAAAAGCGCTTTCCTAACAGCATTGAATATTTCACAACCCCACCTAGCGAGATAGTTTCATCAATCATTGAGCAACTCGTCGATGATGGTTATCCAGATGCAGCAGCATCAATATTATTTGCTCACAAAGAAGAACTTTCCCCAGAAAAATTCGCACAGCTAAGTGCAAAAATACTCGAAGCACAGGTGCAAATGAAGAAGCAAGTAAAAGAACAACCCAGAGAGTAACCGATGACAACCGAGTAAGTCTCATGAGATTGGTTTGCTCGAAAAAACAAAAGATTATTAAGTCTCTCTACTAAGTACCTCACAGAGCTGGGATGAAAGGTGGGTTGTAACCGATGACAACATCTCCGAGGAAAACGGTCTGCTTGGAAAATAAAGCCTAAAGAGGGGAGTTTGATGCGGGTAACCGATGATGAGTGTCATCCCAGCCGAGCCTCAAAGAGCCATGACGACGTTTTATCCCCACCTGAGGTGATCAAATGTTTGGATTTCTGAAAAGAAAGAAAAAGGAAAAATTTGGGCCTTTGATCTATCTAAGTGAGCCTACTATAATTTATCACACCCAGACAGAGAAGGTTATCCTTGAAATTCTCGAAGAAAAGCTTGGCTCAAATAATGTTATTCTTCCCTCAAACTATGGGCTTAAAGGGACAAGCCACATGATAAAAGATGCAGAACTTTTTGTTGCGGTTGCAATAATCGGCAAGTTTACCTCTTTGGTTGTAAATGAAATTAATATTGCTCAAGAGCTTGGGAAGAAAATCTACACGCTCAACATTGCAAGAAAAGGAGACGAGGTTGAATACATTTTTACGGAAGGAATACCTGAAGACATTGAATGGTTAACCCCTGAAGAGACAAACCAGCTCTATGAAGACTTTAGAGGGGAAGAATTCTCTGGTTTTATGAAATTTTTCTTTGGTGATAGAAGGAGAGAGTGGTAGCAAAACTCTATTAAATCTTGGACTCAACTATTTTTGGTGATATTCATGAAGCGAGTTGTTGTGTTGTTTGTTGCATTAGTTCTGTTGCCACTCTCATTGGCTCAAGAGATACACTACTTAACCTGGGGCGGGTCTGCTTATGACATTGGTACGGCTTTTATCCCCTATGGAGACAGCGTTTTTATGATAGGCTCAAGCAACAGCTTTGGAGAAAACAGAGTTGGCTTCATTGTAAAGATGACAGGAGGGAATCTTGACTTCCAGAAAATAATAGAAGGTTCTGATGATATCTGGATCAAGGGCGCAGTGCTTTGGAAAGATAACATTTACTTAGTTGGACAGATTGGCTCGACAGCGTTTGATACTTTAGATGCCTTTATAGCGAAATTTGATGTGGATGGGAATTTAGAATATTTCAAAACATTTGGCAGAAGCTTCAACGATGAGGCAAATGACATTGCATTTGATGATGAGTATCTGTATGTAGTTGGTTACACAAAGCCAACTGGAAAGACTAAAGAGGGATTCGTTGCAAAGCTGACGGCTGATGGGAATATCGTTTGGTTTGTTCAGTTCGGAACTGGAAATACAGAGGCAAAAGCTGTTGCAGTTTCTTCAGAGGCTGTATATGTTGCTGGCATTGACAACAATGATATATTCGTTGCAAAATTCAGCAAGGATGGAGAGATGGAGTGGGCTAAGATATGGGTAACTGATGGGAGAGAGGATGTAAACGATGCAGTTTTCGATGATGTTTTATATGTAAGCGGCTCAACGGGTGAGAGCTTGGCTTTTGGAGATGGATTTTTGCTTAGAATAGCCCCAGATGGTTCCTTAATAAGTGGCATGAACTTTGGACTTGGGTATCAAGATGATATAACCACGATAATCCCAAACGGTACTGAGCTGATACTGCTTGGCAATACGGGGAATTTTGAAGCGAGGAATATGGATACATTCATTGCAAAGTTCACCCGAGAGGGGGAATTGATATGGTTTGGAAAGTTCATTGGCTCTGGCTCTGATCTCATAATCAGCGCAATTATGAAAGAGTCTGTTCTCTATGTTGCGGGCTACACCGAGAGTCCTTCTTGGGATTTTGTAATTCCAAATGTGTCAGATGTTACCAAAAAGACCCTTTATGGGACACTTAAAATCTCATGGAGCAATTATAAACCAAGGACAAGCAAAGTTGCTCTTGCTTCACAGTCCCGCTCTGTTAGATTGCTTCCCGTTAAAGGAACACTTAATGCACCTCAAGCTGGTGATGCATGGTTCTTTACTTTTGGATCCAAACCAAAAAAAGAAACACCAACCCCTACACCTATCACAACCACCACAACGAAGACCACAACCACACCAACAAAAACGACCACTACACCCTCGACTACAACAACTACAACTGTTATCACAAAGACAGAAACTGAAACAACTACTACACCAACGACCACAACATCTTCAACTCCAACTACGACAACATCATCTTCTACAACAACCACAACATCTGAAAAAGGTGGAATATGTGGGCCGGCTTCATTTCTGGTGCTCTTTGTAGGAGCACTACTGATGAAAAGGAGGCGATGAGATGGCTGAATTCAAAGTACCTAAATCTCATCCCAGATATTGGAGCCTTTACTATCGGCACAAGCTTGAAGAAGCTTTGGAAAAAGGAATTTTGGCAACAGCTGGACTAATAGCCCACGGTAGAGGGGAGGCTTTTGACTATCTTATTGGTGAAAAAACCATTGAACCAGCAGAAAAAGCCATGAAGGCAGCGGTTGCGAAGCTTTTACTAGCCGAGTATCCAGTTCTCTCTGTAAATGGCAATGTTGCAGCATTAGTTCCTAAAGAAACTATTGAATTAGCAAAAGTCCTCAATGCAAAGATTGAGATAAACCTCTTCTACCGCACAGAAGAGAGGGTTGAAGCGATAGCAGAAGCATTAAGAGAAATTGACCCAGATGTTGAGCTTTTGGGCATAAATCCAACCAAGAGAATTCCAAATCTTGAAAGCGAGAGAGGAAAAGTTGATGAGAAGGGCATATGGAAAGCTGACGTTGTTGTTGTACCATTGGAGGATGGTGACAGAACTGAGGCATTGGTTGCAATGGACAAGTTTGTCATCACGATTGACCTAAATCCCCTTTCGAGGAGCGCCAGAATGGCAGATATCACAATCGTGGACAACATAATAAGAGCGTATCCGAGAATGATTGAAATTGCAAAAGAGCTGAAGAAAAAACCAGAAGAAGAGCTTAAAGCGATTGTAGACAATTACGACAACGGAAAAATCCTCAGTGAAGTTCTGCTTCATATGAAGAACAGATTAGAAAGGCTGGCTAACCAAAACATATGGAGAATGAAGGAGCTACCTTTCTGATTCAGAGTTCTTTTTCTCTTTTTTCTACGAGTTTTCTTAGGTTCATTATCAGCTCACTTTCACTTTCCACTTTTGAGACTACTAATGGAACTCTCTCCTTCTCAGCTATTTTAACTGCCAACTCATCAAGCTTTTTAACGCCATGTAGCACTACAACGGCTGGCTTTAGTCCTTGGACTCTGATAGCAATCATGGGACTCCTTCCAGTTGTCACCTTTGTGAAAACTAAGGCTCTCTCTGTTGTCCAGCCATATAGCTTAAGGAATTCCTCGCTGCTCATTTCGAGGATTGCCTGAATGCTGTCCACAACAGTGTATCCATAAATCCGTCTATCAAGTAAGTCAATGTTGGCAGCAATTTCTCCTTTAACAGCATCAACTATGTCTTTTACAGTCACAGGGAGAGCGAATTCCCTAATGTCAAGAATGGCACTAGTTGGAAACTCACTTCCAAGTGTTTTGCTGAAAGCTTTGATTACGTTTCCTCCTCTTTTTTCGTCAATTTCAAGTAAAGCCTCAACGAACTTTCTTATTGTCGAAGCGCCGGGGCTTTTTCTTCTACCGCCCTCATAATCGCTAATAACTGAAGAAGAAACTCCTAAATACTCAGCTAACTCTGTCTGGCTAATTCCAAAAATCTCCCTCCACTTGCGCATGGTTTTTCCGGGGTCTGAAGAAAGTGTAATCTCCCCTGCAATTCTCTTAGCCAAAGCTTCCTTTTCCTTCTCAAGCATGATATATTTTTCTCCTTTTGTGATTATAAATGTTTCGGCAATTGCCTAAGAAGAGTCGGATATAGAATGAGGCAAATAAAAGGCAAAAATGGAAAGTTCAAGTAGTTGAAGCTTCCTCGTCGTTGTAAATGTCTTCATCCTTGATTTCCTCTTCGTAGCCCTTTGAGCCTTCAAGAGTCTGAATTCTGAACATATAGCTCTTGTACCAGTTGTATGTAGGTTTAACCTTCATTGGCAATAGCTTCCAAGCCCTTGTCTCCTCTTCATAGCCCCAGTTTACGTATTCATTGAAGTTTCTGATTATGTCAGTTATGACAACGCTGAACTCATTCAAAAGAAGCTTTTGGATGTCTCTCCACTTGTCAAGGGAGCTCTCTCTTCTCGTTATTCCAAAGTAGCCGGCACAGCCTGGGCCTTTGAGCGTAGCGATACCGCGGCCAACGAAAGCTCTTATAGCATCAACT